>JAFGTZ010000137.1 GCA_016938795.1 Chromatiaceae bacterium
CCACTGCCCACTGCCCACTAGACACTGTCACCCATCCCCACTTTCCATGACAACCCGCTCACTTCCCTTGACTCCCGACGACATCCTCGCCATCGACCAGGCGCATGCCTGGCATCCCTACAGCTCCACGCGCGATCCTGACCCGGTCTATGCGGTGCGCGCCGCACATGGCTGTCGCATTGAACTCATGGATGGACGCGAGCTGATCGACGGCATGGCCTCCTGGTGGTGCGTCATCCATGGCTACAACCATCCGCTGCTCAATGCCGCCGCGCGCGATCAGCTCGATCACATGGCGCATGTGATGTTTGGCGGCCTGACCCACGAGCCGGCCATGCGGCTGGTGCGCCATCTGGTCGAACTCACCCCCGCAGGGCTGGAGCAGGTCTTTCTCTGCGATTCGGGCTCGGTGGCGGTCGAGGTGGCGCTCAAGATGGCGCTTCAGTACTGGCAGGCCGCCGGGCGGCCCGAGCGTCATCGGCTGCTGACCATCCGTCAGGGCTATCATGGCGACACCTTCCATGCCATGTCGGTGTGCGATCCGGTCACCGGCATGCACCAGCTCTTTGCCGCGAGCCTGCCCCGGCAGCTCTTCGCCCCGGCGCCCCGATCGGGCTTCGGCGAGCCCTGCGCGCCGGAGGACATTGCGCCCCTCGCCGAGCTGATGGAACGCCACAGCCATGAGATTGCGGCGGTCATTCTCGAGCCCATCGTGCAGGGCGCGGGTGGCATGCGCTTTTACAGCGCGGACTATCTCGCCCAGGTGCGCGCCCTGTGCGACGCGCACGACATCCTGCTCATCGCCGATGAGATTGCCACCGGCTTTGGGCGCACCGGGCGGCTCTTTGCCTGTGAACATGCCGGCATCGCCCCCGATATTCTCACCCTTGGCAAGGCGCTCACCGGCGGTTACCTGACGCTCGCCGCCACCCTGGCCAGCCGCCGGGTGGCCGACACCATCTCCTCGGGCGTTCCCGGCGCCTTCATGCACGGACCGACCTTCATGGGCAATCCGCTCGCCTGCGCGGTGGCCAACGCCAGCATCGAGCTGCTGCTGGCCGACGACTGGGCGGCCAGGATCCGGCGCATCGAGGCGGGACTGCGCACGGGACTCGCGCCTTGTCGGGAACTCCCCGGCGTGGCCGATGTCCGGGTGCTGGGCGCCATTGGCGTGGTGGAGATGAACGAGCCGGTGGCGATGCGCGACATTCAGCGCCGTTTTGTCGAGCAGGGCGTCTGGGTGCGTCCCTTCGGACGGCTGGTCTATCTGATGCCGCCCTTCATCGTCACCGACGCGGAACTGGCCAGCCTCTGCGCTGCCATGGAGCGGGTGCTTGGCGAGCGGGGCGCTTGATCCCAGACGCACCATGGCGTTGACTTCCGCCCGCACGGCCCCGACTCTTCGAGCCCTGCCTGCATCCAACCCTCAAGGCCCTGGAATTTCGTGAAACGTCTCATCAAGCCTCTCCTGCCTCTGCTGATCCTCGCGCTCGGCGTCGGTCTGTTCGTCTATCTCAAGCAAACCCGGCCCGAGCAGGAGCCCGCCAAGATCCGCGAGCGTCTCTGGCGGGTGGCGGTCGAGACCCTGGAGCCGCGCCGGCTCGCGCCCGTGCTGGAGCTCTACGGGCGGGTCGAGACGCCCGAGCTGTTGCGCGCCGCCGCACCGGCCCCGGCACGGGTGGCGCGGGTGCTGGTGCGTGAGGGTGAGCGGGTGGAGGCCGGGCAGTTGCTGGTGGAACTCGATGCGCGCGATTTCGCCCCCGCGCTCGCCCAGGCCAGCGCCCAGGTAGCCGAGATTCAGGCCCAGATCGAGAGCGAGCACAATCGCCGCGCGAGCGATAGGGCCGCCCTGGAGCAGGAGCGCCAGCTCCTCGCGCTGGCCGAGGATGCGGTGGCGCGCGCCCAGAGTCTCACCCGGCGTCAGGTGGGCTCGCAGACCGATCTCGATCAGGCCGAGCAGGAACTGGCCCGCCAGCGTCTGGCGGTGAGCACGCGCGAGCAGACCCTGGCCGACCATCCGGCGCGGCTGCGCGCGCTCGAGGCGCGACTCCAGAACGCCGAGGCGCAGCTCGCCGAGGCGCGTCTCACCTTCGAGCGCTCGCGCGTGGTGGCGCCCGAGGCGGCCAGGGTGACCGCCGTCTCGGTGAGCGCGGGCGATCAGGTGAAAAGCGAAAGCCTGCTGCTCGAACTCTTCGCACTCGACAGTCTGGAGATTCGCGCACGCATTCCCGCACCCTATCAAAACGAACTCGCCCGCGCCCTGGCCGATCAGGGAACGCTCCCGGCGCAGGCGCTGCTCGATGGCGAGGCGCTCGATCTAACCCTTGTACGTCTCGCCGGCGAGGCCGCCGCGAGCGGCCTCGACGCCTTCTTTCGCATCGAGAGCGAGCGCCATCCGCTGCGTCCCGGGCAGTTGCTGAGTCTGCGTCTGGAGCGCCCGGCGCGCGAGGCTGTGGTGGCCCTGCCCGCCGGTGCAGTCTATGGCGGCGATCGGGTCTATGTGCTGAGCGAGGAGGGGCGTATGCGCGGCGTACCGATCGAGCCGCTTGGCGCCTGGTTCGCGCCCGATGGAGAGGAGCGCCTGCTCGCGCGTGCGCCCGCGCTTGAAGCGGGCGTCGAGCTGATCGTGACCCACATGCCCAACGCGGTTGAGGGGCTGCGCGTGGAGCCGGTGCGATGAGCGCGGGGCTGCAACGGCCAGGTGGCGGGCTGGGCGCGCACCGTTCTGACATCATCGGGATCTTTGCCCATCATCGGGTGGCCTCCAATCTGCTGATGCTCATCATGCTGCTGAGCGGGCTCTTCGCGCTCGATCGGCTGAATATCCAGTTTTTCCCCACCTTCTCGCTCGACATCATTACGGTGCGCGTGGTCTGGAGCGGGGCGAGCGCCGAGGATGTGGAGGATGGCATCACCAATCCGCTCGAACAGCGGCTGCGTAGTGTCGATGGACTGCGCAAGCTCACCTCGACCTCCTCGCAGGGCATCGCCGCGCTCACGCTCGAATTCGAGGAGGAGACCGACCCGCTGCTCGCGCTCGACGAGGTGCGCCGCCTGGTCGATACCTTCCGCAACCTGCCGCTCGATGCCGAAAAGCCCGAGGTGGCGCTCGCCACGCGCTACGAAACCGTGGCCCGGGTGCTCGTCACCGGCCCCGAACAGGCCGATGAGCTGCGCCAGCTCACGCGCCGCTTCGAGTCCGAGCTGCTCGATCGGGGCATCGACAAGATCGACATTCGCGGTCTGCCCGAGGAGGAAATCAGCATCCAGGTCGATCACGCGCGGCTGCGCGAGCTGGGGCTGGGGCTGGACGACATCGCCAACCGCATCGACGCCTTCAGCCGCGATCTGCCGGCGGGCTCCATCGGCGAGGCCGAGGGCGGGCGCGAGCTGCGCAGTCTCGACAAGCGGCGCGATCCGCTGGAATTTTCAACCCTGCCGCTGGTGACCGAGGAAACCCTGCGCCTTGAACTTGGCGACGTGGCAGAAATCGAGCGCATTCCGCGCGATGGCCAGATCTGGCTGAGTGTGGCCGGACGCCCGGCGGTCGAGCTGGTGTTGCAGCGCGCCGAGCGCGGCAATTCGCTGGCGGCGGCGCGGGTGCTCTCCGACTGGCTCGATGACACCCGCCCGCGCCTGCCGCCGGGCACCGAGCTGGTGGTCTACGACACCGCCTGGGAGCTGATTCGCGACCGCATCATGCTGCTGGTGTCGAACGGGCTCGGCGGTCTGGTGCTGGTGGTGGCCATTCTTTATTTCTTTCTGAGCGCGCGCGTGGCCTTCTGGGTGGCCTGGGGCATTCCGGTCTCCTTCATGATGACGCTCTTCATCCTCTGGCTGGCCGGCGGCAGCATCAACATGATGAGCCTCTTTGCGCTCATCATGGCGCTTGGCATCATCGTCGATGACGCCATCGTGGTGGGCGAGGATGCGCTGGCCCATTATCAGATGGGCGAGGATCCGCTGCGCGCCGCCGAGGGCGGGGTGCGGCGCATGCTCGCGCCGGTCATGGCCTCCTCGCTCACCACCATCGCGGCCTTTCTGCCGCTCATGCTGGTCGGCGGCATCATCGGCAACATCCTCGGCGATATTCCGCTGGTGGTGGTGGCGGTCATCATTGCCTCACTGCTCGAAAGCATGCTGGTGCTGCCGGGCCATCTGCGCAGCGCCTTCATTCATGCCCACAAGGTGCGCGCCGATTCGCTACGCGCGCGGCTCGATCGCGGCTTCGAGCATTTTCGCGACCACATCTTCCGACCCCTGGCCACGGCCGCCGTGCATCAGCGTTTTGCCACCATCAGCGCCGCCGTGGCCTTGCTGCTGCTGGCCGTGGGGCTCTTGGCCGGGGGACGTCTGAACTTCGTCTTCTTCCCCACGCCCGAGAGCCAGATCGTCAACGCCAACGCCACCTTTGTCGCGGGCACCCCGCGCGAGCGGGTCGATGACTTTCTGCGCCATCTGGAGCAGACCCTGCACGAGACCGAGGCGTCCTTCGATCAGGGCCGGCTCGTCAATCTCGCCATCGCCATCCATGGCTCCAAGGGCGGGGAGGGCGCGGGCAGCGCCGATCAGCTCGGCGCGCTTCAGGTCGAGCTGACCGAGCCCGATCTGCGCGAGGTACGCAACGAGACCTTCATCCGCGCCTGGCGCGAGCGCATCAAGCTGCCCGCCGGGCTGGAGTCCTTCACCATCACCTCGCGCCGCGCCGGTCCGCCAGGGCGCGATCTCACCGTCCGGCTCTTCGGCGCCGGGGCCGATACCCTCAAGGCGGCCGCGCTGGATCTCACCGAGGTGCTCAAGGGCATGGCCGGCGTGAGCGAGGTGGAGGATGACATGGCCTATGGGCGCGAGCAGATCATCTATCGGCTCACCCCCGCTGGCGAGGCGCTAGGGCTCAGCGTGGTCGAGCTGGGCCAGCAGTTGCGCGCGGCCTTCGATGGCGATCTGGTGCAGATCTTCCAGGACGGGGCCGACGAGGTCGAGGTGCGGGTGCGCCTGCCCAATCGCGAACGCGAGCATTTCGGCAGTCTGAATCGACTCAACGTGCAGCTTCCCGACGGCTCCAGCGTGCCGCTCAGCGCGGTGGCAAGCTGGGAGACGCGGCGCGGCTTCGAGGTCTTGCGCCATGCCGAGGGACGTCTGGCCGTCGAGGTCTCGGCGGATGTGGATTCCGAGGTCAACGAGGTGGGCTCCATCCTCGCCGCGTTGGAGGCCGGCACCCTGCAGGAGCTGCGCACGGCCTATGGCATCAGCTACTCCTTCGAGGGGCGCTCGGCCGATCAGCGCGAGACGCTGGGCGACATGCGCACGGGCATGCTGCTCGGGCTCATCCTCATCTATGTGATTCTCGCCTGGGTCTTTTCGTCCTACGGCTGGCCGCTGGTGGTCATGGCCGCCATCCCCTTCGGCCTCACCGGGGCGCTGTTCGGACACTGGTTCATCGGCATCGACGTCACCATCCTCTCGCTCTTTGGCATGTTCGGTCTCTCGGGCATCGTCATCAACGACTCCATCATCCTGGTGAAGTTCTTTCAGGAGCTGGTGGCCCAGGGCATGAGCGAGCGCGAGGCGCTCATCGAGGCCGCCTGTCAGCGTCTGCGCGCCGTGCTGCTCACCTCGCTCACCACCATCGCGGGTCTAACCCCCTTGCTCTTCGAGACCTCGGTGCAGGCCCAGTTCCTCATCCCCATGGCCACCTCCATCGCCTTTGGCCTCGGCTTCGCCACCCTGCTGGTGCTGCTGGTCATTCCCGCCCTGCTCTCGGTGCATGAGAGCGCCAACGCCCGACTGCAACGCCTGCGCCACTGGTGGGCTGAGGGTGCGACAAGCTGAGCCCCTCC
>JAFGTZ010000138.1 GCA_016938795.1 Chromatiaceae bacterium
TCAGCGCGGCCCCTCGTCCTTCTTCGCCGATGGCTCGGCGCCCGGATCAAGTCCGGCGGCGCGCAGAAAATCGCGCTGTAGATCGGACCAGAGCCCCACGTTGCGCTGGGTCAGGCGGCGCATGGCCTCGAAGGGATGATCGCCCCAGGTCTGGAGCAAATCCTGCTGTTGACGGGCGAAGAGATCGAGTGAACTCTCCAAATAGCGCGCGAACACCCCGTGCAGGGTTCCGCCATAAAAGCGGATGATCTGCGCCAGCATGGTGGCGCTGAACAGCGGCTCGCCCCCGCTCTCCTCCTCCAGCATGATCTGGAGCAGGATGGCGCGGGTGATGTCGGCATCGTTTGCACTATCGAGCACCCGAAAGGCCACGCCGTCCATGACCAGGGCGCGTACATCGGCTAAGGTGATGTAACGGCTGACCTCGGTGTCATAGAGGCGACGGTTGGGATACTTCTTGATGATGCGCTCGCTCATGAACACCTGGCCTCGCTAAAAACATGCCGCGCGAGTGTACCGCAGCCGGCCCGGCTATCGTGACGATTCGGTAAAAAAAGGGGCCGCCCCCCCAGAATGCGGCCCCAGAGACCCCATCAGAGACGCTCGACCGCCAGCGCCACGCCCTGGCCACCGCCAATGCAGAGTGTCGCAAGCCCCTTGCGTGCCTCGCGGCGGCGCATCTCATGGAGCAGGGTGACCAGAATGCGCGCCCCCGAGGCGCCAATGGGGTGCCCAATGGAGATGGCCCCGCCGTTGACGTTGACCTTGGACAGATCCCAGCCCATGTCCTGATTGACCGACATGGCCTGCGCGGCAAAGGCCTCGTTGGCCTCGATCAGATCGAGATCGGCCGGGGTCCAGCCAGCCTTTTCCAGACACTTGGTCGAGGCGGGAATGGGGCCCGTGCCCATGATGGCCGGATCGACCCCGGCGCTCGCGAAGGCCACCAGCCGCACCATGGGGGTCAGACCCAGCGCGCGCGCCTGCGACTCCTTCATCACCACCACCATGGCCGCGCCATCGTTGATGCCCGAGGCATTGCCAGCGGTCACGGTGCCGTCCTTGTCGAAGGCGGGGCGGAGCTTGGCGAGCAAGTCGGCAGTGGTGCCGGGGCGCGGGAATTCGTCGGTGTCGAACACCAGCGGATCGCCCTTGCGCTGGGGAATGCTCACCGGAATGATCTCGTCCTTGAAGCGACCGGCCTTGATGGCCGCCTCGGCCTTCTGCTGCGAGGCGGCGGCAAAGGCATCCTGCGCCTCGCGGCTGAATCCGTACTGGCGCGCGATGTTCTCGGCGGTCATGCCCATGTGGTACTGATTGAAGGCATCCCAGAGTCCGTCAACGATCATGCTGTCGATCATCTTCCAGTCACCCATGCGCTGCCCCTCGCGCGAACGCGGCAACACATGCGGCGACTGGCTCATGCTCTCCTGACCGCCCGCGATCACGATATCGGCATCGCCACAGGCCACCGCCTGCATGGCCAGATGCACCGCCTTGAGGCCACTGCCGCACACCTTATTGATGGTCATGGCCGGCACGCCATGCGGCAGACCTGCCCCCAGCGCGGTCTGGCGGGCTGGATTCTGCCCGGCGCCCGCCGTCAGCACCTGGCCGAGAATAACCTCGTCGATTCGCTCGGGGGCGATGCCGGTGCGCTCCAGCAGCGCCTTGAGCACCACGATGCCCAGCGCGCTGGCCGGAAGAGAGGACAGGCTGCCGCCAAAACTGCCAACCGCCGTGCGGCCGGCGTCAACGATGACGATGGGATCGCTCATGATATGGATGTCCTTCGGGAGTGGATGAATTGAGAGTTTCACAACACTATGGCTTGCGCGAGAGAGAGGCAAGCGCGAACCTCAAGGCGCGAATTCTAGGGGCTTTTGTTGCAGCGCACAAATCGCCATGCTAACGTTCGCCAAAATGTCCCTGGAGGAACTCAAGAACATGAGCAACGGCCTCTTTTTCAACGATGACTGGCTTGATCTGCAACGCAACTATTGGGATCAGTGGACGCGCATGAGTCGCACGGCCATGGGTCTGGAAGGCACCGAGCGCCCCAGCCTGACGCAACCCTGGGAGGCCGCCATGGAGCAATGGTGGAAAGCCCTCTCGCCGGCCGCGCCCGACGCCTCGCGCGCCTTCATGGACAAGCTCTTCGAGCAGGGCAAGACGCTCTTTCGGCTCGGCGAGGACTTTGCCAACAGCGGCAAGCAAGACCCCATGGGCGCCTGGACCCGCGCGCTCGACGAGATGCGCCAGCGCTTCAGCGGCTCGCTGGAAGACAGCGACCAGGGGCTGCGGCGCATGATGTCCTTCTGGGAGCTGCCGTTCGACAACTGGCAGCGCATGATGTCGTCCATGTCGCCCCTGCCGGGCGATGTGCTGCGCAACATGCCGCACGACCAGCTCAAGGAGCGCATCGATCAGGCCCTCTCAGCCCCCGGGCTTGGCTACACCCGCGAGGAGCAGGGCCAGTATCAGGATCTGATGAAGCGCGGGCTCGACTATCAGAGCGCGCTGCAAGAGTATCTGGCCTTCTACAGCGGCCTTGGCACCAAGTCGGTCGAGCGCATGGGGCAGTTCATCCAGAGCGTGATCGACAGCGGCAAGACCATCGACTCGGCGCGCGCCCTCTACGACGCCTGGGTGAGCTGCTGCGAGAGCGTCTATGCCGAAGAGGTAGCCACGCCCGAGTACGCGCGCATCCACGGCGCCCTGGTCAACGCCCAGATGGCGCTCAAGAAACGGCTCTCGATCATGGTCGATGAGCAGCTCGGCGCGCTCAACATGCCAAGCCGCAGCGAACTGAGCACCCTTCAGGATCGCCTCCAGGAGACGCGGCGCGAGAACAAGCGTCTGCACCAGAGCTTGCGCCAACTCGAACGTCAAGTGCAGGCCCTGGCCGGGGGCGCGACAAATCCAACGCCGCCCGCCACCGCGCTCAAGAGCACCCCGGCCCGCAAGACGACGGCGCGCAAGAAGACCGCCGTGCGTCAGTCGAGCACCGACTGAGCCTGCGCCCCCGACCGATCCTGATTGCCGACCGAGAGGAAGAATACCGTGTTTCCCATTGATATCCGCCCGGACAAACTGACCGAGGAAATGCTCGACTACAGTCGCAAGCTCGGTCAGGGCATGGAAAACCTGCTCAATGCCGGCGAAATCGACACCGGCGTCAGCCCCAAGCAGGTGGTCTATCGCGAGGACAAGCTGGTCCTCTACCGCTACGACACCCCCGAGGGCATCGAGCCCGGCCCGGTGCCTCTGCTCATCGTCTACGCCCTGGTCAACCGCCCCTACATGACCGACATCCAGGAGGATCGCTCGACCATCAAGGGACTGCTCGCCACGGGTCAAGACGTCTATCTCATCGACTGGGGCTATCCCGACCAGGCCGACCGCGCGCTCACGCTCGACGACTACATCAACGGCTATATCGACCGCTGCGTCGATCATCTGCGCGAGACGCATGGCGTCGAGAAGGTTAATCTGCTCGGCATCTGCCAGGGCGGCGCCTTCAGCCTCATGTACAGCGCCCTGCACCCCGAGAAGGTGCAGAATCTGGTCACCATGGTCACCCCGGTGGACTTCAAGACCCCCGACAACCTGCTCTCGGCCTGGGTGCAGAACATCGACATCGACCTCGCGGTCGATACCATGGGCAACATCCCCGGCGAGCTGCTCAACTGGACCTTCCTCTCGCTCAAGCCCTTCAGCCTGACCGGGCAGAAATACGTCAATATGGTTGATCTGCTCGACGATCCGAACAAGGTGCGCAACTTCCTGCGCATGGAAAAATGGATCTTCGACAGCCCCGATCAGGCTGGCGAGGCCTTCCGCCAGTTCATCAAGGACTTCTATCAGAAGAATGGCTTTCTCAACGGCGGTGTGATGCTCGGCGACCGCGAGGTGGACTTGAAACACGTCACCTGTCCGCTGCTCAACATCTACGCCCTGCAGGACCATCTGGTGCCGCCCGACGCCTCGCGCGCCCTCAAGGGCCTGACCGGCACCCCCGACTACACCGAACTGGCCTTCCCCGGCGGCCACATCGGCATCTATGTGAGCGGCAAGGCCCAGAAGGAAGTCACGCCAGCCATCGGCAAGTGGCTCAACGAGCGGAACTGAGCGTTCAGTCCCCGCTCTCCCCCTGCTCTCCCCCAACGGGGAGGGTTAGGGTGAGGGGAGAAGTCAGAGTGCGACAGCGGTCGCACTGACCAATGTCTCCCCCA
>JAFGTZ010000020.1 GCA_016938795.1 Chromatiaceae bacterium
AGGCGCGCGCCGGCACCTACCCCGCGAGCATCGCCGCCGACATCTCGCCCGAGCGACTCCAGCGCTTCTTCACGCTCGACGAGAACAGCGGGCACTATCGCATTCACAAGCGGATTCGCGATCTGCTGGTGTTTTCCGAACAGAACCTCATCCGCGACCCGCCCTTTTCGCGCATTGATCTCATCAGTTGCCGCAATCTGCTGATCTATTTCGACGCCAGTCTCCAGCGCAAGGTGATTCCGCTCTTTCACTATGCGCTCAACCCCAATGGGGTGCTCTTTCTCGGCAGCTCCGAGAATATTGGCGACGCCCTCGCCTTCTTCACGCCCCTGGATCGGAAATGGAAGATCTACGCCCGGCTCGATCCCGGCGGCCTGTTACTGGCTAAACCAATCGCAGAGCCTGGCCCTCAAAGCCGCGCCGGTTTTGAACCCAACCCCCTGGGCAATAGCGCGCCGCGCCGCGCCGAGCTCGATCTGCGCGCGCTCACCGAGAGCGCGCTCTTGCAGCATTTCAACGCCGTGGGTGTGCTGGCCAATGCCAAGGGCGACATCCGCTACATCCACGGGCGCACCGGACACTATCTTGAACTCGCCGCCGGCACGGCAACCATGAATCTCTTTCAGATGGCGCGCGAGGGACTGCGCCGCCCCCTGAGCACGGCGCTGCAGCGCGCCGTGGCGCATCAGAGCAGGGTCCAGATGTCCAACATCAAGGTCAGAACCAACGGCGATTTCACGCATGTCGATCTGAGCATTTGCCCGGTTCGCCCGGACACCGACGCGAAACCGAGCGATGAGCGCGCCGAGTTCTATCTAGTTGCCTTTGAATCCGCCTCGGTTTGCGCCACGCACGCGAGAGACGCAGAGCAGGAGGACACGCCCGAGACGGCAACCGATCCGAAGCGCGAGCGCCGCATCGCCGAGCTGGAGCAGGAGCTGCGCGCCAAGGAGGAATATCTCCAGACCACGCTTGAGGAGATGGAGACCTCGAACGAGGAGCTGAAATCGACCAACGAGGAGATGCAGTCGGTCAACGAGGAACTCCAGTCCACCAACGAGGAGCTGGAGACCTCGAAGGAGGAGCTGCAATCGGTCAACGAGGAGCTGGCCACGGTCAACGCCGAGCTTCAGACCAAGGTGGCCGACCTCTCGCGCGCCAACGACGACATGAACAATCTGCTGGCGGGCACCGGGGTGGCTACCCTCTTTGTCGATGACCAGTTGCGCATCAGCCGTTTCACGCCCGCCATGACCCAGATCATCAAACTCATTCCTGGCGACATTGGCAGGCCGGTAGGCGATCTGGTGTCCAATCTGGTGGGCTACACTGATCTTATCGATGATATAGCCAGCGTCCTGCGGACCCTGGTGCCGAAAGAGAAGGCGGTTCAATCAGGAGACGACACCTGGTTTCTCATGCGCATCGGCCCCTATCGCACCCTGAACAATGTCATCGAGGGAGCGGTCATGACCTTTGTCGACATTACGAGTCGCAAACGCATGGAAGAAGAGCTGCTCAAGGCCCGCACCTTCGCCGAGGCTGTGGTCGATGCCGTGCGCGAACCCCTGTTGGTGCTCGATGAATTAGGGGTTATCATCAGCGCCAACCGAGCCTTCTACCGATATTTTCAGGTCAGCGAAAGCGAGACACTGAGGCATCCCCTCTGTGAGCTTGGCAACCGGCAATGGGACAACCCGGCACTTCGCCACCTGCTCGCCCAGCTACGCACGAGCGGCGCCAGTTTCAACGATTACCGCATCGAGCACACCTTCCCCAAGCTGGGGTGGCGCGTCATGCAGCTCAACGCACGCCGTTTCCTGCCCTTCGGCGAGCAGGCAGGCGCCATTTTGCTTGCCTTTGAGGATTTGACACAGACGTCGGCGCAAAGCGAAGAGATGCCTTCGTCGTCCGGCGCTCTTCCACCAACCGGGGGGCAGGCAGATGAACCAGCAGCGCCATGACTCGGGCACCGGGCCACCGCTCGCCAGTGACCCGCTCGTTCGGCGCGCCCGCGCCGAAGCCGAGCTGTACGCCCGGGGCGAAACCTCCACCGAGCCGCCAAGCCTCGAAGAAGCGCAGGCGCTGGTTCACGAGCTGCGTGTCCACCAGATCGAGCTCGAACATCAGAACGAGGCGCTGCGCCAAAGCCAGATCGAGCTGGAGGAGTCGCGCGCGCGTTATTTCGAACTTTACGATCTCGCGCCCGTCGGCTATCTGACCCTCAGCCCCCCGGATCTCATCGAAGAGGCCAACCGCGCTGCCGAAGCGCTGCTGGGGATGGCGCGCGCCAACCTCATCAAGCGTCCCCTGTCGCAATTCATCGACAGCCGTGATCGCGCCCTCTACCAACGCGCCATCCAGGCGCCACTCGCCCACCACTTTCCCCAGCGCGGCGAATTCCGACTGCAAGGCAGCCGTAAACCGCCAGGCTGGATTCTGCTGCAAGCCGCGCCCGGAGCCTTGCATCCAGCCCAGCCCAACCGACGCCATGTCGCGCTCATCGACATCAGTGCGCGCAAACACAACGAGCAGGCCCTGCTCGACTCTCAGGCGCGGCTGCGTCTGGCCACCGAGGTCGCGGGGCTGAGCTTCTGGGAATGGGATTGGCAAGAGGATCGGCTCTATCCGCCGCCTGCGGGGTTCAGCGCGACCCGAACCGATGGCGAGACCAGCGCCGAGCCGCGGCTGAGCGACTGGGCCGCCGCCCTGCATGAGGAGGATCGTGACCGGGCGCTCGCCGCCATTCGGGCGTTTGCCGCACATCCCGACGGTCCTCGCGAGCTTCAGTATCGAGCTACTCCCGATGGCGTGAGGGAGCGCTGGTTTCTCAGCCGACTGGAGTCCCTGCGCGATGGCGCAGGCCAGCCCAGACGTCTGCTGCTGGTGCAACAGGACATTACCCACCGTAAGCAGGCGGAGGACGAGGCCCTCTATCTGGCGCAGCACGATCCGCTCACCGGGCTGGCCTCGCGCGCCCTGCTCGATCAGCTCGCCACGCACATGCTGGCGAGCGCGCGCCGCGCGAACGAACAACTGGCGGTGCTCTTTTTCGATCTGGATCGCTTCAAGGTGATCAACGACACCCATGGCCATGGCGCGGGCGACCGGGTCTTGCAGGGGATCGCCCGTCGGCTGCGCGCCTGTTTCCGGGCCGAGGATCTGATCGCGCGCATGGGCGGCGATGAGTTCGTGGTGGTGGCCAGGATTCACGACGCGGACGAGGCGGCGCGCACGGCGCGCAAGGCCATCGCCATTCTGGAGCCACCGCACGCGATCAACGGACTCAGCCTGCGCTGTCTGCCGAGCATTGGCATCAGCCTCTTCCCGCGCGATGGCGAGACGCTCGATGCGCTGCTCCAGCGCGCCGACATCGCCATGTATCAGGCCAAGCGCATCAGCCCGGGGCACTATCAGTTCGTCACCGAGTCGCTCAACCGCAAGGTTGAGGCCGCCACCAGCCTGGAGCAGCGTCTGCGCGAGGCGCTCGCGCACGGTGAGTTCAGCCTGGCCTATCAGCCCATGCTGGACATCGCCAGCGGGCAGGTGAACGCAGTCGAGGCGCTGCTGCGCTGGCCCCAGCCAGAGGGCGAGCCCATCCCGCCGGGAACCATCATCCCGCTGGCCGAATCCCTCCATCTCATTCACGAGATCGGTCACTGGGTTTTTGGCGAATGCTGCCGGCAACTGCACGCCTGGCGCCAGGCGCAACTGCCGCCGCTCGGCATCGCCATCAATATCTCGACCCGGCAGTTCTACCATCCGCGTTTCATCGCCGACCTGACCGCGACCCTCCGCGACACCCACACCGACCCCCGATGCTTCTCGCTGCAGATCAGCGAGGCCACGCTGCTCGAAAGCCTCGACAGCGCCAAGCTCATCCTGGCCGAACTCAGGGCGCTCGGCGCCCGGCTGGTGATGGACGACTTTGGGCTCGGTTGCTCAAGCCTGTGCGAACTCGAAGGGCTGGCGCTCGACGGACTGGCGATCGACCGCGCCCTCATCCAGCGCCTGGGGCTTACGGCGAGCATGCCCGCCATCGTGAACCTCATCATCCACCTCAGCCATGCCCTCCACCTGGAGGTCACCGCCGTGGGCATCGAGAGCGAGTCCGATCTTGCCTTCGTGCGCGAACAGCACTGCGACCGGGCGCAGGGACACTACATCGGCATGCCACTCTCGGGCGCCGAGTTCATTGCCTGGCATAGACAACAGACACGCTGCGCGGCGGGGCCTCC
>JAFGTZ010000139.1 GCA_016938795.1 Chromatiaceae bacterium
GTGCTCCAGCGCGAGATTGCCGAGCGCCTGCTCGAACGGCTCGACTACATCATCCTCAACCCGCAGCGCGTGCTCGACATCGGCAGCGGCACCGGCCATGTCACCGAGGCGCTGCTGAAGCGCTACCGGCGCGCCGAGGTGCTCGCGCTCGACTTCGCCCACGCCATGCTGCTGCACAGCCGCCGCCGTGGCTCCTGGTGGCGGCGTCCGCGCTGCATCTGCGCCGACGCCGAGGCGCTGCCGCTCGCCGATGCAAGCGTCGATCTGATCCTCTCCAGCGCCACCTTCCAGTGGTGCAACGACATCGAGCGCACCTTTGCCGAATGCCGCCGTGTGCTGCGTCCCGGCGGGCTGCTGCTCTTCACCACCTTTGGCCCCGACACGCTCATGGAGCTGCGCCGCGCCTGGAGCGCGGTTGACGATCATGCGCATGTGAGCCCCTTCATCGACATGCACGATCTGGGCGATGCCCTGGTGCGCGCCCGGCTCGCCGATCCGGTGATGGACGCCGAACGTCTGACCCTGACCTATGCGGATGTCGCCGGCCTGATGCACGATCTCAAGACGCTCGGCGCGCGCAACGCCACCCGCGAGCGCCCGCGCGGCCTCACCAGTCGCCAGCGGCTCGCCGCGCTGGAGGCGGCCTATGAAGGTGAGCGCCGCGACGGACGTCTGCCCGCCACCTACGAGGTGCTCTACGGTCACGCCTGGGCGCCCGATCAGCCATCCGGCGCCACCAGCAGCGTCAGCGTCCCCTTCAGCGCCATCCGCCGCCCCGCGCGCGATCCGCTGGCTAGCCGCTAAACATCCATGCACGGCTATTTCGTCACCGGCACTGACACCGACTGCGGCAAGACCGCCATCAGCCTGGGGCTCATGGCCGCGCTCAAGGCGCAAGGCCTGCGCGTGCTCGGCATGAAACCGGTCGCCTCGGGCTGCACGGAAACGCCCGAGGGCTTGCGCAATGCCGACGCCCTCGCCCTGCTCGCCGCCGGCAGCCATGCCGTGCCCTACGCGCGGCTCAATTCCTATGCCTTCGCGCCCGCCATCGCCCCGCATCTCGCCGCTGCCGAGGCCGGGGTGCGTATCGCGCCGGAGTCGATTCTCACCGCCGCCCGGGCGCTCGCCGCCGAGGCCGATTGTCTGGTTGTCGAAGGCGCGGGTGGCTGGCGGGTGCCGCTTGGCGCGGGGCTCTTCATGGGCGATCTGGCGCGGCTGCTCGATCTGCCCGTGGTGCTGGTGGTAGGGCTGCGTCTGGGCTGCATCAATCACGCCCTGCTCAGCCGGGACGCCATCGCCGCCAGCGGCTGCCGGCTGGCCGGCTGGGTGGCGAATGCCATCGAGCCCGAGATGGCGCGACTTGCAGACAATCTCGCCACCTTGGAGCACCTCATCGAGGCCCCTTGTCTTGGACAAGTGCCCCGGCTGGAGGCCGCAATTCCAGAGGCCATCGCCCCCTACCTCGACCTCTCCGCTGGACTAGAGAGAGATAAAAGCCCTCTTTTTCGGGTTTGACGAGGGGGGGTGCCGGCGCTGAGCAAAGTGGCGTTTAGCCGTGAGCCCACCTGTGGAAGCGGCTTTTAGCCGCGAGAACCCCGAGCGGCGGTTGATGGCTTAGGATTAAGCGCTGCTGGCGAGCGCGGCGGCATCTTTGTCTGCGGGCACATCGCTGTCAGCTCGCGGCTGGAAGCCGCTTCCACGAGAGCAGCTTTTAGCTGCGAGAACCCCACGCTGCGGTTGAAGGCTGACGCGCCAAACCGATGCGCGGACGCTGGAGTGCTGGCGCTGGACTGGGTGCGCTAGACTACACGCATCGGAACCGTTTCAAGGGAGACCTCAGGATGGGTTTGCGTTTTCGTCGCTCGATCAAGATCGCCCCAGGCATTCGCCTGAACTTCGGCACGCGCGGTGTCAGCCTCTCGCTCGGCCCACGCGGGGCCAGCGTTTCGGTCGGCAAGAGCGGGGTGCATGGCAATGTGGGACTGCCGGGAACGGGACTGTCCTATCGCGCCAAGATCGCGGAGATGCGGAACCGCCGGCGTCGGCCTTGAGCATTAGCGCACACCCCACGCGCGCTTTTGTGACATGGAGGATTGCCGGTGCCCGAAGGATCACGCGAGAGAATGCGTCACCATCGTCAGGAACGCCTGATCAACGCCATCGAGACCTGCCGA
>JAFGTZ010000140.1 GCA_016938795.1 Chromatiaceae bacterium
CTGCGTGGCATCAGCGAGGTGGGCGATGCGGGCGCCGTGGCCTCGAAACTCCTTCAGAGTCTGGCCGCCCCCATCCCGACCCCGGCGGGCGAGGCCCGCATCGGCGCCAGCATCGGCATTGCCCTGTCCCCAACGGATGGGCAGCAGTTAGCCAGGCTGTTGCAGGTGGCTGATCTGGCGATGTACCGCGCAAAGCAGGCTGGCCGCAACCGCTGGCACCATGGCGCGTATCCCGACACCGCCAGCACCTGAAAGCCGCGTGCACGGGCACGCTCTGGCTAGCCGGCTGGTGCCTCTCTCCAGCGTGCCGACAGGGCCTCGGCCTGGGCCAGCACCGTCCGCACGGCGGCGTCCTGCAGGTCGGGCGGATAGCCGTAGCGGCGCAGGATGCGCTTGACCAGCACCCGCATTTTGGCGCGGGCACTGGAGCGATGCGCCCAGTCCACCGTGATGTTGCGCTGCAAGTCGGTCAGCAGTTCATGGGCGATGACCTTGAGCTGATCGTTGCCCATGACCTCGACCGCGCTCCGGTTCTCGGCCAGTGCGTCATAGAAGGCGATCTCGTCTTCCGACAGCCCCTCGTCCTGGCCGCGCGCCTTGGCGGCGCGAATCTCGTGGGCCAGTTCGATGAGTTCCTGAAGGATCTCGACGGTGCTGAGGGCGTTGGTGTGGTAGCGCGCGATGGCCGCCTCCAGTCGCTCGGAGAACTGCCGGGCCTGGACGACGTTGGTGCGGGTGCGTGAGCGCACCTCGTCGTTCAAGAGCTTGCGCAGGGCTTCCAGGGCCAGGTTCTTCTGCGGCATCTGGGCGACTTCGGCCAGAAAGTCATCCGACAGGATCGAGATGTCCGGCGTGCGCAGGCCGGCGGCGGAGAGGATGTCGAGGATCTCGGTCGAGACCACAGCGCGGTCGATGATCTGGGCGATGGCCCAATCACGTTCCGACTTCGACGGGCCGCTGGTTGTGCCGGTCTTGATCAGGGCCGCGCGCAGCGTCTGGAAGAAGCCCACCGCCTCGCGGATCTCGCGCGCATAGTCACTGGCCGACGCCAGCGCGAACGCCTTGGACAGGGCGAGCGTGGCATCCTGAAACCGCCGATGGGCGCGTTTCTGAGCCTCGGGCGTCTTCTCGCGGGCGGCGGCTTCGTGCTGACGGGCGAGAATCCATTCAATCGCCTCGGCCATGATCGCCAGCCGTGCCTGGGGTGTTGCGGTCAGGGCGCCTTGATAGTCGAAGCCATGGAAGATGGCGTCCACCACCTCGAAGGCTTCCTGCAGGGCCGCGACCGCCTCGGCCTCGTCAATCCCGGTCTGACGCTGATCGGCGGCGGAATACTCGGCCAGCGCCCGCTTGAGGTTCTGGGCGATGCCGATGTAATCGACCACCAGCCCGGCGGGCTTGTCGCGAAACACGCGGTTGACGCGCGCGATGGCCTGCATCAGCCCATGTCCGCGCATCGGCTTGTCGATGTAGAGGGTGTGCATGGCGGGCGCATCGAAGCCGGTCAGCCACAGATCCCGCACGATCACCAGTTGCAGCGGATCGTTCGGGTCTTTGGCGCGCTTGGCCAGCAGATCGCGCCGGGCCTTGGTGCCGATGTGCGGCTGCCACGCCTGGGGATCGGCCGCCGAGCCGGTCATGACGATCTTGATCCGTCCAGCCGCGTCGTCGTCGGCGTGCCAGTCCGGGCGCAAGGCGACGATGGCGTCATAGAGGGCGACGCAGATGCGCCGGCTCATGCAGACCACCATCGCCTTGCCCTCCAGTGCGGCGAGGCGATCCTCGAAGTGTCGCACCAGATCCTCGGCCACCATCGCCAACCGCTCCTTGGCGCCGACCAGGGCCTCGATGGTTGACCACTGGCGCTTGATCCGCTCCTGCTCGCTCTCGGCCTCATCCTCGGTCAGCTCGGCGATGGCGTCATCAATCGTCGGCTTGGCCTCGTCCGGTAGCTCGATGCGGGCCAGACGGCTTTCGTAGTAGATCGGCACCGTCGCGCCGTCCTCGACCGCGCGGCTGATGTCGTAGATGTCGATGTAATCGCCGAACACCTGCCGGGTGTTGACATCGGCGCTGTCGATGGGCGTGCCGGTGAAGCCGACGAAGGCGGCATTGGGCAGGGCATCGCGCAGATACTTGGCGAAACCGTAGCTGATCACGCCCGTTTTGCTGTCCAGCTTGGCCTTGAAGCCGTATTGGCTGCGGTGCGCCTCATCGACGATCACGATGAGGTTGCGCCGCTCGGTCAGCAGCGGATAGGCCGACTCGCCCGCCAGCGGCGCGAACTTTTGCAGGGTGGTGAAGATCACCCCGCCCGAGGCGCGGTTGAGCTGGGCGCGCAGATCCTCGCGGCTCTCGACCTGGATCGGGGTTTGGCGGATCAGATCGGCGCACTGGGCGAAGGTGGCGAACAACTGATCATCGAGGTCGTTGCGGTCGGTGATGACCACCAGGGTCGGATTGGCCAGCTCGGGACAGCGCACCAGTTGTCCGGCGTAGAAGGCCATCAGCAGACTCTTGCCCGAGCCCTGGGTGTGCCAGATGACGCCGATGCGCCGGTCGCCGGGTTGGTAGTTGCGCACGCTGGCCAGACCGTAATCCTCGGGATCCTCGCGCAGCGTTTCCGGGGCCGATTCGCGCATGGCCAGGGCGCGCAGGGTGGCGCGCAGGGCGCGGCGCACGGCATGGAACTGATGGTAGCCGGCGAGAATTTTGAAGGGGCCGTTGCCGCTGTTGCCGAAGACGGTGAAATCGCGCAGAAGTGCGAGGAAACGCGCGCGCTCGAAGGCGCCGGCGACGAGCACGCCCTATTCGGCCTCGCCCTTGGGGGCAATGGTCCGCCCGTCGGTGGTGCGCCACGGCATGAAGCGCTCCAGGTTGGCCGTGAGCGAGCCGATGCGGGCCGTGAGTCCATCGGATATCACCAGCGCCGCATTGGTGCGAAACAGCGACGGGATCTGCGCCTTGTAGGTCTGGAGCTGGTTGAAGGC
>JAFGTZ010000141.1 GCA_016938795.1 Chromatiaceae bacterium
ACGCATCAGCGAACGACTGCGCTGCCGCCAGTTTCAGATCACACCGCGTTGCCGACCAGAATCGCGTGGCACGCAGTTCCCCGGGTCATCCCGAACACCACCCGAACGCTGGTTTCAAGGCCCACGAGCTGCAACAGGGCGTAAGCGGTGGTTAGCACAAGCTTGCGATGACCTTCATGACGAAATGGCTGCAACGGGTATTTGTATGGATTTCAGCTCTTGAACCACGGCCTGAACAGGCCCCGCGTTCTTCATATCCGAATGATAGATCAGCCAGATCTCGCGGATCAGGGGGGACGCTTGCGGTTGCGCCCGCGCAAGCGAAGGGGTTTCGGCGGCCAGGAAGTCCGGCAGCATCGCGACGCCTGCACCGGCGCGCACAAGGGCGAGCTGCATCTCGATCTGATCGCTCGACAATCCGGGTCTGTCCGCTTTATCGCCGAGGACCATCTGCTGAGGGGCTGCCGCAAGCGCACCATCGAGGCCGATGTAATCCCAGTTTTCCTCTGCTGTGCGCGACAGATACTCCGGCAGTCCATAGAGGCGAAAACGCATCTCGCCCAGTTTCATCGCCGTCAGGTCTCCGCTGTCGGGGCGCCGCAAGCGGATCGCGATATCGGCCTCCCGGCGGTCGAGCGAGACGGTCTGCACATCGCTTGAAACGAAGACGCTGAGATGGGGGTGACGCCTGTGCAGGGCCGCGAGGGGCGCGGCCAGCATCACCGTGGCGAAGGCAGGCGGCGCGCTGATCGTGACTTTGCCACTCAGTTCGGACGACAGGCTGCGCGCGTGCCGCAAGACCTCGTCAGCCGAGACCTCCATCTTCTTGGCGATCGCGGCAATCTGTTCCCCTGCTGCCGTCAGCAAGAGCTTGCGCCCCCGCCGATCCAACAGCTTGAGGTTCAGATCCGCCTCCAGCGCGGCGATCCGGCGCGCAATGGTTGCGTGCTCGACTTTCAGCGCCCGCGCCGCCGCTGACAGCGACCCCGTTGCGGCGAAACTTGCGAAATAGCGAAGATCATCCCAGTTCATGGATGTGAATTTATTCCCATCCATGCGCCAATCAAGGGAATTGGCTATCAATGGGCGCAGGATATCCTCTGACTGGAAAGCGAGGATCATCATGGAATTTGCCCTGAAACTGGATCACCCTGGCCGCAATGGCACATTTAAAACCATCGAGTGGACGCCCGGCGCGCCGGGCGAAGGTGAGCTGCGCATCCGGCACGACTGCGTCGGCGTCAACTTCATCGACAGCTATTTTCGGATCGGTCTTTATCCCCTGGCCGATCCGGCCATTCCCGGCGTGGAGGGCGTCGGCACCATCGAGGAAATCGGACCGGGCGTCACCGGCTTCTCGCTGGGCCAGAAGGTCGCCTATTGCGCCCAGCCGGGCGGTTTCGCAACCAGCCGACTGTTGCCGGCATGGCGCGCCTTGGCACTCCCCGATGCGATCGACGTTCAGATTGCGGCGGCGTCCATGCTGCGAGGGATGACGGCGCATATGCTCCTCGAGCACGTCTATCCCGTTTCCGAGACAAGCGTCATTCTCGTTCACGCCTCCGCCGGAGGGCTCGGGGGGCTTTTGACGCAATGGGCGAAGGCGCTCGGCGCAACGGTGATCGGCACCGTGAGCACGCCCGAGAAAGCCGCGATCGCGCGCGATCTCGGCGCGGATCACGTGATTGTCGGGCGGGATGCGGATTGGGTTTCAGAGGTGGAAGCGCTCACCCAAGGACGCGGTGTGGATTTCGCAATTGACGGCATTGGCGGGGGGCGCTTGCGCGATACGATCGCGTGCGTGCGTGCTGATGGCACCGTGGCCAGTGTCGGGCAGGCGGCGGGTCCGATCCCTGACCTCTCAGTCGCCGAGTTCGCCCCCAGGCGCGCCATACGCTTCGCGCGCCCGAGCATCATGTCGTTCGCCGCCGATCCAGAGATGTATCGGTCAGCCGGCGAGGAGGTCTTTGGGATGATTCAACGTGGAATTTCGGTTCCTCCCGAAAAGGCCTACCCGCTGACCGAAGCCGCGGCTGCGCTGTCCGCGCTGGAGAACGGCGAGGGGACGGGCGCCAAGGTCCTCATCCCCTGAACGCCGTGAGACGGTATGCTCGTCGTGCCAAGGAACGTTCGGTTCGGTCGCAGGTTTCGTCTTTAGGCAGCCTCCGGACGTTCGCCACGACTGGTCTGAATGTCAGCTTCGGGCCGAGCGC
>JAFGTZ010000142.1 GCA_016938795.1 Chromatiaceae bacterium
CACCTCGCTCATGATCTCGGGCACGGGCGATGTGGTCGAGCCCGAGCACGACCTCATGGCCATCGGCTCGGGCGGCGCCTTTGCGCAGGCGGCGGCGCGCGCCCTGCTCGAAAACACCGAACTCGACGCCCGCACCATCGTCGAACGGGGCTTGAGCATCGCTGCCGACATCTGCATCTACACCAATCACAACCGGGTGCTCGAAGAACTCGACAGCACGGCCTGACGCCGCGCGCCAAGACGCTGTTCGCATCACTCGCGCCGCCCGCCCCGGGGCGGCCCAGACCCTGGACCTTGACCCCATGTCGGATATTACCCCCCAGCACATCGTTGCCGAACTCGACAAGCACATCGTCGGCCAGCACGAGGCCAAGCGCGCGGTGGCCATTGCGCTGCGCAATCGCTGGCGTCGCGCCCAGATCGGCGAGCCCATGCGCGGCGAGATTACCCCCAAGAACATCCTCATGATCGGCCCCACCGGCGTGGGCAAGACCGAAATCGCGCGTCGTCTGGCGCGTCTGGCCAATGCCCCCTTCATCAAGGTGGAGGCCACCAAGTTCACCGAGGTGGGCTATGTGGGGCGCGATGTGGAGTCGATCATCCGCGATCTGGCGGACATTGGCATGAAGCTCGCCCGCGAGCAGGAAATGGCCAAGCTCGCCGATCTGGCCGAGGCGGCGGCCGAGGAGCGCATCCTCGATGCCCTGCTGCCGCCGCCCTCGGGTTTTGAAGAGGAGAGTCGCGCCACTGCGGCCAGCTCGGCCACCCGCGAGAAGCTGCGCCAGAAGCTGCGCGCGGGCGAACTCGACGAACGCGAGATCGAGATTCAGCTCGCCGCCCATCCGCTCGGCGTCGAGATCATGGCCCCGCCCGGCATGGAGGAGATGACCAACCAGCTTCAGGGGCTCTTTCAGAATCTCGGCCAGGGGCGCACCAAGCGGCGCAAGCTGCCGATCCGCGAGGCGCGTATCCTGCTCAAGGAGGAAGAGGCCGCCAAGCGCGTCAATGACGAGGAGCTGAAGCTGCGCGCCATCGAGAACGTTGAGCAAAACGGCATTGTGTTTCTTGACGAACTCGACAAGGTCACCCGCCGTGGCGAGGGCATGAGCGGGGCCGATGTCTCGCGCGAGGGCGTGCAGCGCGATCTGCTGCCGCTTGTCGAGGGCAGCACGGTCTCGACCAAGTACGGCGCGGTGCGCACCGACCACATCCTCTTCATCGCCTCGGGCGCCTTTCATCTCGCCAAGCCTTCGGATCTCATCCCCGAGCTGCAGGGCCGCCTGCCCATCCGGGTTGAGCTCAAGGCGCTCACGAGCGAGGACTTCATCCGCATCCTCACCGAGCCCGATGCCTCACTCACCGATCAGTATCGCGCCCTGCTCGCAACCGAAGGGGTCAATCTCGAATTCACCGAGGACGGCATCCGGCGCATCGCCGAGATTGCCTGGCAGGTGAACGAGCGCACCGAGAACATCGGCGCGCGCCGTCTGCACACGGTGCTCGAACGCCTGCTGGAGGATGTCTCCTTCAACGCCTCCGAGCTCGATCGGGTCACGGTCACCATCAATGCCGCCTATGTCGATGCCAACCTCTCGGGGCTGGCCGAGGATGAGGATCTGTCGCGGTATATTTTGTGAGTGGCTAGTGGCTAGTGGCTAGATAGTGTCGTCACAAGCGCAAGGCTCGAAGGCTAATGAAACGCTGCGCAATGCGCACGAGACTGGCGCCTACGCACCTGGTGAC
>JAFGTZ010000143.1 GCA_016938795.1 Chromatiaceae bacterium
GGCTTGAGTCGCGCAGCGGCGCGCAGCCCGCTCATGAAGTGGCGCGCATTACGGATGCCCTCGACATAGAGCAGGATGCAGTGTGTCTGCGCATCGAGCGCGAGATAGTCGAGGATGTCGCCGAAATCCACATCGGCCGCCGCGCCGAGCGAGACCACCGCCGAGAAGCCAAGCTTGCGCGGCTCGGACCAGTCGATCATGGCCGTGCAGATGGCGCCCGACTGCGACACCAGCGCCACATTGCCGCGCCGCGGCAGATCCTCGCCCACGCTCGCATTGAGCCCGTGCTGGGGACGCATGACGCCGAGACAGTTGGGGCCGAGCACGCGGATGCCGTTGCGCCGCGCCGCCTCGACCATCTTGTCCTGCAAGACCAGGCCGCGCTCGCTCTGTTCGGCAAAGCCCGCCGAATGCACCACGGCCACCTTGACCCCATGGTTTCCGCACTGATCGAGAATGGCCGGCACCCGCTCGGCGGGCGTGGCGATGAGCGCCAGATCAACCTGCTTGTCGAGCGCGGCAAGGGTCGCATAACAGGGCTCGCCCGCCACCTCTTCGTATTTGGGGTTGATGGCGTAACACTGCCCCTTGAAATCGCCGGCGAGCAGATTGCGAAACACCATGCCGCCGATCGAGCCTGCGGACTCGCTCGCGCCGAAGACCGCCACGCTGCCTGGGGTAAAGAGTTGATCGATGTCCGATAGGCGCATGCCCTGCCCTCCGCGGCGGAAATAGAGTTAAGCTTGAACGTTCGGCGCCCGTCGCGCGCGGCGCCCGTGACAACAACCATCGGCAGAGGCCGGCGCTGTCGGCACCCAAGGCCGACCCGGAGGACTCATGAACCTTGCCTTCATCTCGCATCCCGACTGCAAGGAGCACCGCGCGGGCGCCCATCATCCCGAGTGTCCCGAACGGCTCTATGCCATTCAGGATCGGCTCATCGCCTCGGGCATGGAGATGCTCGTCACCCACTATGACGCCCCGGCGGCCAGCCTGGAGCAGCTCGCGCGGGTGCATGACCGCGACTATCTCCAATTGATCATCGACACCGCCCCCAAGGCCAGCGACGTGCTCGCCTGGGTCGATGGCGACACCGCCATGAACCATCGCACCCTCGATGCCGCGCTCCATGCAGCGGGCGCGGCCATTCTCGGGGTCGATCTGGTCATGAGCGAGCGCCATCACGCGGCCTTCTGCGCCATACGCCCGCCGGGGCATCATGCCGCGCGCGCGCGCGCCAGCGGCTTCTGTCTCTTCAACAATGTCGCCATCGGGGCCGCCCACGCGCTGGCCGAGCACGGGCTGAAGCGCATCGCCATCGTTGACTTCGACGTGCATCACGGCGACGGCACCGAGGAGATCTTCAGCGGCGACGAACGGGTGCTCTTCTGTTCAAGCTTCCAGCACCCCTTCTACCCAGGCACGGGCGCCGACAGCGATGCGCCAAACGTCATCAATCTGCCCCTGCCCCGGCTCACTGACGGCGCGGCCTTCAAGGCCGCCGTCGAGCGCGCCTGGCTGCCCCGGCTCGATGCCTTCGCGCCCGAGCTGATCCTGGTCTCGGCGGGTTTCGACGGCCACATCGAGGACGACATGGCGCACTTCAATCTGCGCGAGGCCGACTACGGCTGGATCACCCGCGAGCTGCATCTGCTCGCGCGACGACACGCCAAGGAGCGCATCGTCTCCTGTCTGGAGGGCGGCTATGCGCTCTCGGCCCTCGGGCGTTCGGTGAGCACCCATATCGACGAGCTCATCGGCCATGGCTAAGGCGGCGACCGGCCCTTGTGCTGCACTGCAACATCAAGCATAGACCGCGCCCGGAACCCTTGCAATCGTCCCTGTCTCAGACACCTTCGAGTTCTGCCCATGTCCGACACCCTGATTCTCTGGTTCAGGCGCGATCTGCGCCTGGCCGACAACCCCGCGCTGGCAGCCGCGCTGGCGCGCGGCGCGCGCATCCTGCCGCTCTACATCCATGCCCCCGAGGAGGAGGCGCCCTGGGCGCGCGGCGCAGCGAGCCGCTGGTGGCTGCACCACAGCCTGGCCGCGCTCGATGCAGAGCTGCGCGCGCTTGGCAGCCGGCTCATCATTGCGCGCGGCGCGAGCCTCGCCGAGCTGCGCCGAGTGGCGACCGCCAGCGGCGCGCGCGGGGTTTTCTGGAACCGGCTCTACGACCCGGCCACGCGCGAGCGCGACAGCCGCATCAAACAGGCGCTGCGGGCCGAAGGACTGGAGTGCGAAAGCTTCAATGGGGCGCTGCTGGTCGAGCCCTGGGAGGTGCTCAAAGGGGATGGAGAACCCTACCGGGTATTCAGCGCCTTCTGGCGTCAGGCGGTCAAAGTCCTGCCCGGCGAGACGCTCGCCGCCCCCAGTGCCCTGCCCGTTCTGGACAGGCCCCCCGCCAGCCTGCCGCTGGAGGCGCTCGAACTCCTGCCGCGCATCGGCTGGGATGCCGGACTGGCCGCCGCCTGGACACCGGGCGAGCCTGGCGCCTGGGCCGCGCTGGAGCGCTTCATCGGCGCCGCGCTCGCGGACTATGGCGAGGGCCGCAACCGCCCCGACCAGCCCTCGACCTCGCGTCTCTCGGCGCATCTGCACTTTGGCGAACTCAGCCCGCGCCAGGCCCTTGCCGCGCTGCGCGCCCGGGGGTTCGATCCGCACACCAAACCCGCCGAACCCTTCGTGCGCGAGCTTGGCTGGCGCGAATTCGGCTATCACCTGCTCTATCACTTTCCGCACACCACCGAGCGCCCGCTCGATGAGCGCTTCGCCGATTTTCCCTGGGCGCTCGACGGGGCCGCCGAGCGGCTGGAGCGCTGGCAACAGGGCGCGACCGGCATTCCGCTGGTCGATGCCGGCATGCGCGAGCTGTGGCACAGCGGCTGGATGCACAACCGCACGCGCATGGTGGTCGCCTCGCTGCTGACGAAAAACCTGCTCATTCCCTGGCAGGAAGGCGCGCGCTGGTTCTGGGACACCCTGGTCGATGCCGATCTGGCCAGCAACACGCTCGGCTGGCAGTGGACCGCCGGCTGCGGCGCCGATGCCGCGCCCTACTTCCGCATCTTCAACCCCGTGCTCCAGGGGCAGCGCTTCGACCCCGAGGGCGCCTATATCCGCCGCTGGTGCCCGGAGCTCGCCCGCCTGCCCGCCAAGTTCATCCACCAACCCTGGAGCGCCCCCGACCCCATCCTGCGCGCCGCCGGCGTGCAGCTCGGCGCCACCTATCCGCGCCCACTCATCGACCTCGCCACCTCGCGCGAACGCGCCCTGGGGATTTGGGAGCAGTTAAAGGGAGGCTGATGCACTCTCGCGCCCGATCCCTTCCACCTTGTCGTACACTTCGGCCAGCGCCAGCTCGGCCTCGATGACCGGCAAGGGGATGGCGTCCGAGGGCTCCTGATAGGTGCTCAGGCTCCAGGTACCGTCCGGGCGGCGCTCGAACAGCTCGGCCTGCATCCGCTCCTGCGAGAGCAGCAGATAGGCTTGCAGGCTTGGAAGGCTTCGGTAGTAGCGGAACTTGTCGCCGCGATCGTAGGCCTCGGTGGAGTCCGAGAGCACCTCGACGATCAGCACCGGATTGGTCACGACATCGCGCCGCCCATCGTGAAACGCGCGCTCGCCACAGATCACCATCACATCCGGATAGGCCCCCACATCGGCGGCGGCGATATGCACCTTCATGTCGCTCGGATACACCCGGCAGGGTCGCCCCTTGAGCTGGTTGCCGAACTCACGAACCACATTGGCGACGATGAGATTGTGCTCCTCGCTGCCCCCGGCCATGGCAAAGATCTCGCCAGCCACATATTCGCTGCGCTGGTCGGTCGCGGCTCGCTCCATGGCGAGCCAGTCGTCGAAGGAAAGACAGGGTTGCGGTGCGGCGGACATCATGACCTCCAATGGATACAGAAGACTGGATGCTGAACCGCTCATAAAAACCTACCCAAACTTGCACGAAGATGAATAAGTCTGTTCACGTCGTCAACGCCAGTGCGGGCGAACCCGTCTTACCTGAATGAGTATATAGACCAATCACACCCAGCCCTAGGCGGGTGACGCAGCCAGAGCGGCCTCACCCGGTGCGTGGGCGCCGGTCTCGTAGGCTGCGCAGCGCGTACCGTTTCGTTAGCCTTCGAGCCTTGCGCTTGTGACGACACGATCTTGAGCGCTTATTGAGCCTCCCCAAGCAGCTGCCGAACCGCCTCCCCCGCCAGCATCAACCCAAAGAGCGCGGGCAGGTAGCTCAGGGTACCGTTGATGGCGCGCGCGCCGGGCTCGGAGGGCGGCAGCGGGGGGCGGGGCGCTTCGTCGGACCAGACCACGCGGATGCCGCGTCCGATGCCGCGCTTGCGTAGCTGGGTGCGCACCGCCCGAGCGAGTCCGCACACCTGAGTGTCCATCAGGTCGCCGAGGCGCACGCGGCCCGGATCGAGCCGCCCGCCAGCGCCCATGCTGCTAAACACCGGAATGTCGCGACGCACGCAGTGTTCCAGGAGCGCCACCTTGCTCGCGAGGCTGTCGATGGCGTCGATCACCAGATCGACCCCTTCGCCAAGCAGCGGCTCGATGTTGGTCTCGTCGAGAAAAGACTGGCGCGGGCGCAGCCGGCAGTTGGGGTTGATGTCGGCGATGCGCTCGGCCATGACCTCGACCTTGGGGCGCCCGAGCGTGGAATGGAGCGCGAGGATCTGGCGATTGAGGTTGGTCGGATCGACCCGGTCGTGATCGACCAGGCTGAGCGCGCCCACGCCGGCGCGGGCGAGCGCCTCGGCGGCATGGCCGCCCACCCCGCCGAGCCCCGCGACTAACACATGGGCCGCGCCGAGCCGCGCAACGCCCTCGGGTCCGATGAGGATAGCGGTGCGATCCGCCAGCCCTCCGCTCATGGCGCAAGCCCCAGCACGGCGCGGGCATTGGCGCTGGTGCGCGCCGCCACGTCGATGGGTTCGAGCCCGCGCGCCTCAGCGAGCGCCGCGAGCACCTCGGGCAGATAGGCCGGACTGTTGCGTGCGCCCTGATGGCTCGCCACGGTCAGATCGGGCGCATCGGTTTCGAGCACCAGCGCCTCCAGGGGCAAACGCTCGGCGAGACGCCGCAGCCGGGTGGAGCGGGCGAAGGTTAACATGCCGCCGAACCCTAGCCTGAAACCCAGATCCAGATAGCGCAGCCCCTGCTCCAGGCTGCCGTTGAAGGCATGCGCGATGCCGCCGCGCACGCCATGTCGGCGCAACAGACCCAGCACCTCCTCGTGCGCCTTGCGCACATGCAGAAGCACCGGCAGCCGCGCCGCGCGAGCGATGGCGAGCTGCGCCTCGAAAAGCCGCTGCTGCGCCGCACGATCGAGCCCGGGGAGCGCATGATCGAGCCCAATCTCACCGATGGCGATGACCGGCTGCTCGCCCAGCCGGCGCTCCAGCACGACAAGATCGGCCTCGCGATGTCGCTCCAGAAAGACCGGATGCAGCCCGAGCGCCGCATGCAGCCGGGGCCAGGCGGGAGCCGCTCGACGGCAGAGCGCGAGCAGCCCGTCCCAGCCCTCGGCCGCGATGGCGGGCACCACCAGATCGACCACCCCGGCGACACGCGCCGCGCCGAGCACCTGTTCGCGATCGGCATCGAAGGCGGCGACGTCGATATGGCAGTGGGTGTCGATCAGGTCAGGATGGGCGAGATCAGGCATGACGACCTACCACATCAGATCGTCCGGCACCTGAAACTCGGCATAGGGGTCGTTCTCATCGCTCGCCGTCTCGCTCGGCGCGTTGAACACCAGCACCAGCGCGCCGGCGTCGCGCTCGCGCAGGCGCTCGACAAGCTCGGCAGGCACCAGCTCGTAGAATTCATCCTGGCGCACGATGGCGAGCCGCCCGGCCACCAGTCCGGCGTGCTGCTCCTTCTTAACATAGAGACGCTTGAGCGCGCTGCCGTCGGTGAAGTTGTAGGCCATGTCGCCGCCCTCGCGCACCAGCCGATGGCTGTGGATGAGCTGGCGAATCTCATTTTCGCGCGCGCGCCGCGCGGCCTCTTCCTGACGCTCCCGGTTGAGCGCCCGATCGCGCTCAAGCTTCTCGCGTCGGGCGCGCTCGGCGGCCTCGCGCGCCTCGGCACTGACGCCGCCCTTGCCGCCCTTGCCGCCCTGCTTGACCTGCTTGCGCTTGCTCGAACGAGCCTGGCGCAGCTTCTGTTCATCGACCAAGCCCGCCTTGAGCAACTGGTCTTGAAGCGAATTGCCCACGATGCATCATCTCCAAGGCTATCTATTAAACGGGTATGGGGGCATGATGCCGTTCCCAACCGAAAATTTCTTCTTCAATCGTTAGATAGTGTCGTCACAAGCGCAAGGCTCGAAGGCTAATGAAACGCTGCGCAATGCGCACGAGACTGGCGCCTACGCACCTGGTGAC
>JAFGTZ010000144.1 GCA_016938795.1 Chromatiaceae bacterium
CCGCTCGCTCAGCGGGCGTCAGGGTGCGGATGGAGAGCGCGTGCAGCTCGCCGCTGGCAAGCTCGGCCTTCACCGTGTCCATCACCAGGCGCTGTTTCTGCAGGGGGCTCAGCCCGGCAAAGCGCTCGCTCACCACCAAAGCCTCGAAATGGGTGCCATCCTCGCCCGACACCTCAACCTCGGCATCAGGCAGACCGGCGCGAATACGTGCGGCAACAGCTTGGGGGTCCATGGAGGTCTCCTTGACGATCAACCAGGGTTGTGGATGGTGGCGGGCTCTCCCCTAGGCCGCTGAGCCTCGCCGGCTGGAAGCTGGAGGCTGGTGGCTCATTCAGAGTTCGCGCGTTGCCAGGAATCGTACCTCGGGCCAGCGCTCCTCGGCGAGGCTCAGATTCACCCGGGTCGGGGCCAGATAGACGAGCTGCTCATCGCCATCGAGCGCCAGATATTCATAGTTCTTTTCCTTGAAGCGCTCCAGCATTTTTGCATCCTCGCAGCTTACCCAGCGCGCGGTTTGTACGCTCACCGGCTCGACCACCGCCTCAACGCCATACTCATCCTTGAGCCGATAGGCCGCCACATCAAACTGGAGCACACCGACCGCGCCGAGGATGAGATCGTTGTTCTTGAGCGGTCGAAACGACTGGGTGGCGCCCTCCTCCGAGAGCTGCAACACGCCTTTCTGAAGCGCCTTCATGCGCAGTGGATCGCGCAGCACCACGCGCCGGAACAGCTCGGGGGCAAAATAGGGAATGCCTTCGTATTTCAGCACCTCGCCCTCGGTGAAGGTGTCGCCAATCTGGATGGTGCCATGGTTATGCAGTCCGATGATGTCGCCCGGCCAGGCCTCCTCGACATGGCGGCGCTCGTCGGCCTGGAAGGTAATGGCGTTGGCAATCTGGATGGTCTTGCCCAGGCGTACATGGCGCATCTTCATGCCTTTTTTGTAGCTGCCCGAACAGACACGCAGAAAGGCCACGCGATCACGGTGCGCGGGATCCATGTTCGCCTGGATCTTGAAGACGAAGCCGCTGAAAGGCTCCTCGCCGGGCTCCACCAGACGCTGCTGTGCGGCGCGCGCGCGCGGCGGCGGGGCATAGGCGACAAAGGCATCAAGCAATTCGCGCACCCCGAAGTTGTTGATGGCCGAGCCGAAGAACACCGGCGTTTGCCTGCCGGCTCGATAGGCGTCGAGATCGAGCGGATGGCTCGCGCCCTGCACCAGTTCCATCTCGTCGCGCAGCTCCTGGGCCTGATCGCCGAGCACCTCGTCCATGCGCGGATTGTCGATACCCTGGATGATCTCACCTTCGTTGATGCGCCCGCCGTGCTGGGCGACATAGAGATGGGTGCGGTCATGACGCAGGTCGTA
>JAFGTZ010000145.1 GCA_016938795.1 Chromatiaceae bacterium
CCCGCCATGCGCTCATCGAGCGTGGTGGTCTGGATGGAGCTGACGCCGAGCAGGGTCATGACCATCAGAAAGAGCAGGGCGACGACCAGCACGGTGCCGTGTTGATGACGTCGAGTGGCTATTGGCTCATGCATGGCGAACCTCAGGGCTGATGATTGCGCAGTCGCACCGTGGTGACGGCCATCTGATAAAGACGCCGATCAGGGGCGGTAAAGACGCTGCCGTCATTGAGATGGAAGGGCAGCGACATGGGCGTTTCGGCCAAGTTGTCCTCGGTGCTCGCGAGCAGCAGCTCGATGTGTACCGCGAGCACCCGGCTCCAGTTGCTCACCGCGCTGGCATCCACATACTGATCGAGCGCCCCGTCGCCGTCATTGTCGAGTCCGTAGCTGATCTGCATGTCCTGCACCCCTTCGATCAATTCATCATCATCCAGGCCGCCCTTGTCGAAGCGCCGCTGCCACAGGGCGTTTTGTCCGTTGGCGCCGGGCGCGATGAAATAGAGGGTGCTGCTCAGGCGCAGAATCTCCAGGGTGGCGTCGTAATCGTGGCTCAGGTCGTCCGTGGTGTTGCCTGGGCTTCCGCCGGTGGCGCGCGCGAGCGATTTGACGTTGTCGGCGGCACTGTTCTGGAAAAGATCGCAGCCGGCGCCATCGGTGATGAGAATGATGGCGTCATGCAGTGAGCCGCTGAATTCGTTGAGCGAGAGGCTGGTGGCGGTGCGCGCCAGGGCGGCGCTCGCGCTCAGGTTGGTGGCTGTGGCGGCATGCCTGACGAGCAGGGTGTCGGTGCCGGCGACATGATTGCTGAGCGTGCCGCTGCCCGCCGAGGCCTCGCCGGCAATCCCATTCCAGCCCCGGATACCGAGCGCGCGCGCGTTGGTGCCACCGGTGTCGAGCTGGAAGCGATCGGCGCTGTAGCTGGCATGGCTGGTGTCGAGCAGGGTGTTGACCGCCGTGAGGCAGCCGCCCTTGTAGCCGGCCTGACGCACCTCGTGGGCGAGCAGCTCGACCCCGAAGCGGGCGTTTTCCTGCACCCGCGACAGGGCTTCGGTGAGACGCACGCTCTGGCGCGTGCCCGCAAAGAGCGCCAGCACACCGGCGGTGAGGAAGAGCCCGATGAGCAGGGCCACCATCAGTTCGACGAGCGAGAGTCCGCGCTCTCGGCGGGCGATTGGCAGGGGCTTTGGCGCTTTCATAACTCGCTCACGAAGGTGAAGGTCTGGCTCGCGTCGCCGCCGCTCGGACTTTCGTCCCAGATGATGTCGATGGTGGCGCGCAGCGGGGCGCTGCCCGAGACGCCGATGGTTCCGCGACCGCCGGGCAGAAGGCAGGCGAGATGGTTGCGCCACTGGGCGATATCGTCGGC
>JAFGTZ010000146.1 GCA_016938795.1 Chromatiaceae bacterium
CTCGCACCCCGTTGGGCTCCTGCCCGCCGTGCTCTGCATTGGTCTTGCGCTCGGCCTGCTGCTCTGGAGCGCGCCCGAGGCCAGCCCGGAGGATGCTGCCTGCCCTGTGACCCCGGCGCTCAGGATTGGCAGCCATGCCTGAGCGCAGTGCGGTTGTGAGTCGGCGCCTCTTTGCGTATATGATTTGGCGCAATCCCAGCCGCCGCCAGTGGGCGCCAACCCGGAACGCACCATGTCAGAGCCCTTGTTCACCGTCAGCCGCGCACGCGCGCCAGGCGGCCGCTGATGTGCGGCATCGCCGGCATCATCCACGCGCGCGGCGGGCGACCCGACCCGGATGAACTCCAGCGCATGGTCGCCGCGCTCGCCCATCGCGGTCCCGATGACCAGGGCATCCATTGCGAGGCGAATGTTGGTCTGGCGCAGTGCCGGCTCTCCATCATCGGGCTTGAGAGCGGTCATCAGCCCATGGTCGAGGCAGGGCTTGCACTAGTGGCCAACGGCGAGGTCTACAACTACCTCGAACTCAATGCCGAACTCGCCGCCCAGGGCTATCCCGCCTGCACCGCATCGGACTCCGAGACCATTCTCAACGCCTATGCCCGTCACGGGCTCGATGCGCTACGCCGGCTGCGCGGCATGTATGCCTTTGCGCTGCACGATGCGCGCCAGGGAAAGCTCATCCTGGCGCGTGATCGGCTCGGTATCAAACCGCTCTTCTACCTCCGGCTTCCCGGACGCATCGCCTTCGCCTCGGAGCTCAAGGCGTTGCTGCCCCTGCTCGGCGCCGAACCTGAGCTGGAGGCGGTGGCGCTGCGCCGCTTTCTTCAGCATCAGTTCGCGAGCGGCGCGCGCACCCTGGTGCGCGGCATCGATCGGGTGGTGCCGGGCGAGGCGCTCGTCATCGACAGCGATCTCGGCATCCAGCGTCATGGCTACTGGTCAGCCGCCGAGATTCAGCCGCGCCTGCTCCGGGCCGAGGAGGCGCTGGAGGAACTCGACGCCTTGCTGCCGGCCGTGATGCGCGAGCACATGCGCGCCGATGTGCCCTTTGGGCTCTTTCTCTCCGGCGGACTCGACTCGGGCGTGCTCGGCGCGCTCCTGCACGCGGGCGGCGCCGGGCGCATCCGCAGCTTCTCGGTGGGCTATCGCGACAGCCGCCTGGAGCACGAACTCGCCCCCGCTGCGCGTCTGGCCGAACACTTCGGGTTCGATCACCAGCCGCTCGAACTCAGCCCCGATGCGCTCTTCGCACGTCTGGTGCACAGCATCTGGTGCGCCGACGAGCTGATGCGCGACTACGCCACCCTGCCCACCTCCATACTGGCCGAACATGCCGGGCGCGAACTCAAGGTGGTCTTCACGGGCGAGGGCAGCGATGAAGTCTTTGCCGGCTACGCACGCTATCGACCCCATCCGATCGAACGCTGGTGGAAGGCCCGACTGGCGCCCGGCAGCGGTGGCTTTCGCGCGCGCGGTCAGTGGTCCGCGCGCTGGCGCCGGCGGCTTTTCGGTTCCGCGCTGACCGAGGCCCGGCCCTACGAGCGCATGCCCTTTCACGCTGCCTGGAGCGCCACCCCGGCGCGCTGGACCGATCTGCAGCGGCGCCAGTACTGCGATCTGGTCACCGCGCTTCCCGACAATCTGCTGGTCAAGACCGACCGCATGCTCATGGGCTTCGGGGTCGAGGGGCGGGTGCCCTTTCTCGACCATCGCCTGGTCGAGTTCGCCCTGGCGCTGCCCGATGCGCTCAAGGTTCGGGATGGCGCGGGCAAGTGGCTGCTGCGACGCTGGGCCGAGTCACGCCTGCCGCCCGGACATCTCGATGCGCCCAAGCGCGGCTTTCATGTCCCGGTGGGCGACTGGCTCCAGGGCGAGCGCGCCACCCGGATTGGCGCCCTGCTCGCGCGCAACGAGGGCATCCGCCGCTGGTTCCGGCCCGAGGCCATCCCCGCCCTGGTCGCGGCGCGCCGCGCAGGGCATGGCGGCGGGCGCGAGCTCTTCGGTCTGATGCAGTTCGCCATCTGGCATCGGCTCTTTATCGAGCGCCCGGGCGCGCGCCCGACGCCAAACGAAGATCCGCTGGAGTGGATCGCGAGCGACTGATGGCATGAGTGCTCCCATCCGCATCGCCTGTCTCTTCTCGACCTCGGGTCATAGCGGGGTCGATCGGCTCGCCCGCCATCTGCTCCCGGCCATGGCGCGACGCGGCTATCGGGTCGATCTGCTCAAGGTGCGCGCGCACGGCCCGCATCTCGACGACCAACCGCCGGGGCTCGACATCGTCGATCTGGGCACCGCTCACACCCTGCTCGCCCTGCCCGCGCTGGTGCGCTATCTGCGCTGCGCCCGCCCCGCCGTACTGCTCTCCGACAAGGACAAGGTCAATCGACTGGCGCTGGTTGCGCGGCTGCTCTCCGGGGCGCCCACCCGGCTGATCATGCGCTCGGGCACCACCATTTCGGTCGATCTAGCCTCGCGCGGGGCGCTCGATCGCTGGGTGCAGCGCAGCTCCATGCGCGCGCTCTACGGGTTCGCCGAGCGCGTGCTGGTGCCAAGTCAGGGCGCGGCGGAGGATCTGGCGCGCTACACCGGGCTTGCGCGCGCGCGCATCCAGGCGCTGGCCTCGCCCATCGTGCCGGCGTCGCTCTTCAGCGAGGCGCTGCCTCGGCCCGAACATCCCTGGTTCGCGCCCGAGGCGCCGCCAGTCATCCTGAGCGTAGGTGAACTCTGTGGGCGCAAGGACTTTGCAACCCTCATTCGCGCCTTTGCCCAGGTGCGCGCCGCGCGCCCCTGCCGGCTCATGATCCTGGGACGCGGACGCGCGCGCGAGCAACTCCTGCAACTGGCCGAGACGCTCGGCGTGGGCGCGGATCTGGCCCTGCCCGGCTTCGTGCCCAAGCCCTACGCCTACATGGCCCATGCCGCCCTGCTCGCCTTCTCCTCGCGCTGGGAAGGGCTGCCTTTCGTGCCGGTCGAGGCGCTTGCCGTGGGCACACCCGTGGTCTCGACCGACTGCCCGAGCGGTCCGCGCGAGATTCTCGATCATGGCCGCTACGGCCCCCTGGTGCCGGTGGGCGACCCCGAGGCCCTGGCC
>JAFGTZ010000147.1 GCA_016938795.1 Chromatiaceae bacterium
CGCGAGAGCTGCATCTGGGTTTGGGCCACACGCTCGGCCATTGCGGCAGAGGATGCTGTCGGTTCGCCCGTACCTTGGCCGCTGGCGGCTGAGTCGTTAGCGGTCGCCGTTGTCCCGGAGTCAGTCGCCATGCCTGCCGTGGACTGGGAAGATGACTGCGAATAGGCGATGTACTCATCCTGACTGACCGTACCGTCGCCATTGGTATCGGCGGCCTCAAGCTCGGTGGCCGTCAGTCCATAGTCGTCAGCGATACTGGCGCTCGCCTCCTCGCTGGACTGCGCACCACCTGCTCCAGCCGGTCCACCAGGCCCACCAGGCCCACCAGGTCCGCCAGCGCCACCCGGTCCACCGCCAGGCCCAGCGCCCGCTGCGGCGCCCTCGGCAGCGGGCGCGGCTCCGCCAATGGCGGCAAGACCGCCACGACTCTGGGCCAGGGATTCCAGGCTGGTGGCAATCTCGGTGTCGCTGAGTTCGCCATTGCCGTCGCCGTCGAGGCTATTGATCACCTCCTCGGCATCGGGGACCGGGCCAGCGCCCGAAGCGGCGGGGCGCTGGTCAAAGGCCGCTTGCAACTCGCCCTGGCCCAGCGAACCGTTGCCATCACCATCCAGGGCCTGAACCATCTCCTGGGCCATGGCGGCGGCATCCGGCGGCTGGACGCCGGCTTGGGCGCCTGCTTGGACGCCGGGGCGCGGCCCCATGGCGTAGGACAGCGGCGATAGTCCACCCACTCCATTGATGGCACTGCTCATGACAAACTCCCCGGCACTGGACTCAAGGGAACACCCCAGGTCCGCAACCGATCATGAAAGAGGTCTTATGGAAGTATAGACCCCATGGCACTGAAAGCGCGCGCCCAATTCGCATCAGGACGCTGCCCGCAGGGTCATGGGCGCGAGCGCCGGGGTGGCCACCGGCTCCTGAACGCGCTCGTAAGAGACCCGCACCGCCTCCGGCCCCAGAAGGTCGCGCAAGGCCCTGAGCAACACCTCGTTTGGCTGGATGCGCCAGGAGTCGCCCAGCAGCAGCTCGCCGCACGCGCCGGGGCGGCGATAGCGCAGCCGCACCGGCAGGCTGCCATGGCGAAAGGCCGCAAGCGTCTCGCGCAGGGCCGCCACCCGCGCCAGTCCCTCGGCATGGGCGGCGGGTCTGGCCAGATCCAGGGTGAGCGCCAGATGATCGGCGCGCGACTCACGCGCCTGCTCGAAGGTGCGCACCTCATCGGCGCGCAGACTCCAGGCGTCGCGATACTCGTCGAAGCTCAGGCTGCCGGTAACCACCAGGATGCGGTCGTTGACCAGCAGGCCGCGATACTGCTCGTAGGTGTCGGAAAAGAGCGTCGCCTCGATGCGCCCGGTGCGATCATCGAGCACCACCGAGCCCATGCGCCCGCGCTGGGTCTTGCCGTGGCGCACGCCTACCACCAGCCCCACGACCGTGCGCTTGTCGCGCTCGCGCCGCGACCCGCCGCGCTCGCCTTCGAGCAGCCGGGCGATGCGCGGATAGCCCATGGCGCGCAGCTCGCCCTCATAGCGGTCGATGGGATGCCCGGTGAGATAGAGCCCGAGCGTTTCCTTCTCGCCCTGAAGACGCTCTTCATCATCCCACTCGGGGCGCGCGAGATGCGCAAGCTGCGGGTCGGGCTCGGGTTCGCTGACCGCCTCCATGACCCCGAAGAGATCCACCTGTCCGGCGGCGCGGGTGCTGTGAAACTGCTCGGCGAGCTTGAGCGCGAGCGGCAGCTCGGCCATGAGGGTGGCGCGATTGGCGCCCAGCTCATCGAGCGCCCCGGCGCGAATCAGGGCTTCGAGCACCCGGCGATTGGCCTTGTGCAGATCAATACGGCGGCAGAAATCCCACAGATCGCGGAAGGGACCGCCCTGCTCGCGCGCGCTGATCATGGCCTCGATGGCGCCCTCGCCCACGCCCTTGATGGCGCCCAGGCCATAGATCACCGAGCCCTCGTCGGCAATGGTGAAGCGGTAGGCCGAGCGGTTGACGGCGGGCGGCTCAACCTTGAGGCGCATGGCGCGGCACTCGTCGATGAGGGTCACCACCTTGTCGGTGTTGTCCATATCGGCGCTCAGCACCGCCGCCATGAAGGCCGCCGGATAGTGCGCCTTAAGCCAGAGTGTTTGGTAGCTGACCAGGGCATAGGCCGCCGAGTGCGACTTGTTGAAGCCGTAACCGGCGAACTTTTCCATCAGATCGAAGATGTAGGTGGCGGTGGCCGGATCAACCCCGCGCTTGCCCGAGCCCTCCATGAAGATGGCGCGCTGCTTCTCCATCTCGGCGGGCTTTTTCTTGCCCATGGCGCGACGCAGCAGATCGGCGCCGCCGAGCGAATAGCCGGCGAGCACCTGGGCGATCTGCATGACCTGTTCCTGATAGAGGATGATGCCGTAGGTGGGCTTGAGGATGGGCTCCAGATCGGGATGCGGATAGGCCACATCGGCGCGTCCGTGCTTGCGCTCGATGAAGTCATCGACCATGCCCGATTGCAGCGGGCCGGGACGAAAGAGCGCCACCAGCGCGGTGATGTCGCCAAAACAGTCGGGCTGGAGCTTTTTGATCAGCTCCTTCATGCCGCGCGATTCGAGCTGAAAGACCGCCGTGGTCTCGCAGCGCTTGAGTACCGCGAAGGCCTCGGCGTCGGCTGGGTCGATGCGTTCGATTTCAAGCGGCGTCTCGCCCGCCGCAACGCGGCGCGCGTTGATGGTCTTGAGCGCCCAGTCGATGATGGTGAGGGTGCGCAACCCCAGAAAGTCGAACTTCACCAGACCAACCTGCTCGACGTCGTCCTTGTCGTACTGGCTGACCAGGTTCTCGCCGCCCGGCTCGCAATAGAGCGGCGCAAAGTCGGTGAGCGTGGTGGGGGCGATGACCACACCACCGGCATGCTTGCCGGCGTTGCGCGTAAGCCCTTCGAGCTTGCGCGCCATCTCGATCAGCTCGCGCACCTCCTCATCGTTCTGGTGGGCGGCGCTCAGCTCATCGCTCTCGGCAAGCGCCTTCTCCAGCGTCATGCCGAGTTCAAAGGGCACCATCTTGGCCACCCGATCAACGAAGCCGTAGGGATGCCCCATGACGCGCCCCACATCGCGCACCACCGCCTTGGCCGCCATGGTGCCAAAGGTGATGATCTGCGACACCGCCTCGCGCCCGTATTTGCGCGCCACGTAGTCGATGACCCGATCACGCCCCTCCATGCAGAAATCGACGTCGAAGTCGGGCATGGAGACACGTTCGGGATTGAGGAAGCGCTCGAAGAGCAGATCGTGCTCGATGGGATCGAGATCGGTGATCTTGAGCGCATAGGCCACCAGCGAGCCCGCGCCCGAGCCGCGCCCGGGGCCGACCGGGATGCCCTCATCCTTGGCCCATTGGATGAAGTCGGCGACGATGAGGAAGTAGCCGGGGAAGCCCATCTGATTGATGACCCCAAGCTCCAGCTCCAGACGCTCGCGGTAGAGCCGCCGGCGCGCCTCCAGATCGGGGGCGGCGGGGTCGAGGATGCGGCGCAGGCGCTCATCGAGCCCCTTGCGCGACTGCTCGGCAAAGAAGTCTTCGATGGTCATGCCCGCCGGCACAGGGAAGTTGGGCAGATAGTTCTTGCCCAGGGTCAGCTCCAGATTGCAGCGCTTGGCAATCTCGACCGAGTTCTCCAGCGCCTCGGGCAGATCGGCGAAGAGTTCGGCCATTTCCTCGGGGGTGCGCAGATACTGCTCGGGGCTGTAGTCGCGCGGACGGCGCGGATCGCCCAGGGTGCGGCCCTCGTGGATGCACACCCGCACCTCGTGGGCCTCGAAGTCCTCGGCGGCGAGAAAGCGCACGTCGTTGGTGGCCACCACCGGCGCCTCGCACCGCAGCGCCAGCGCCACGCTGGCCTCGACCAGCTCGGCCTCGCGCGCGCGCCCGGTGCGGATCAGCTCCAGATAGTAACGATCACCGAAGAGCCGCCGCCAGCGCTCCAGCCGTTGCTCGGCCAGGCGCTCGTCGCCCTTGAGCAGGGCCTCGGCCACGTCTCCGCGCGGCCCGCCCGAGAGCGCGATGAGCCCTTCGGCGGACGCCTGGATCCACTCCAGCTCGACCTGGGGCAGGCCAAGCGTCTGACCCTCGACATAGGCGCGCGAGATGAGGCGGGTGAGGTTGCGATAGCCCGCGTTGTTCTCGACCAGCAGCACCAGCCGATGCGGCTTCTGTGTATCCTCGGGGTTGCGCACCCAGAGATCAGCGCCCGCGATGGGCTTGATGCCGGCCTCGATGGCGGCCTTGTAAAAGCGTACCAGGGCGAAGAGGTTGCACTGGTCGGTGAGCGCCACCGCTGGCATTCCCGCCCCCGCGACCGCCTTCGCCAGGGGCTTGATGCGCACCAGCCCATCGACCAGGGAATACTCGGAATGAAGATGAAGATGGACGAAGCGAGGATCCACGGCAAGCCCTTTGCATAGGATTGGATTGAGGATGGGCGGGTGTGAGGCGCAGCCAAAGTTTACGCATCCGGGGCCTTGGATGAGGTTGAAAAAACCCATCGTCGCGGGCCTTTGGATCGGCAGAGCAGAGAGCAATCGACATTACGTGACTTTTTAAAAAACATTAAAAATCAACAATAAAGGAAAAAATTTCACTAAAGCGTCACAAAAAAACCCTTGCGAATCAAGCCCTCTGACAGGGGCGTGGCGAGCTGTAAAAAACGCCACAAGCGTCGCGCTGACCGCGCCGCTCAAGCCGGTGCAAAAACAGCAAGAATGGGCCTTGACTGGGACAGCAAGACGCGCGGACGCCGCTCACAAAAAGTCAACGATCGCCGCGACCGCGCGCGGACACCCTGACCGCGCTCAGGGTCGGGCCAGGGCGCGCACCTGATCGAGGATGGCGGGATCGTCCCAGCGCTGTTCGCCCAGCGCCTCGTAGACCAGATGGCCCTCGGGGTCGATCACATAGGTGGTGGGCAGGCCGCGCACCGGATAGCGAGGCGTCACCTCGGTTTCGACATCGAGCGGCAGCGGGAAGGAGAGCGGCAGGCTTTCCAGAAAACGCCGCACGGCCTCGGCATCCTCGCCCACGTTGATGGCCATGACCATCCCCGCGCCCTCGCCGCTCAAGGTCTCGTGAGCGCGCTGCATGGAGGGCATCTCGGCGCGGCAGGGCGGACACCAGGTGGCCCAGAAGTTGAGGATGATCGGCTGCCCGCGATAGTCGGCGAGACGGTGCATCTCGCCAGCGGGGCCGGCGAGGCTGAAGTCGGCCGCGAGCGGGCGTTCGGGCAGGGCGCGCAGACCCGGGGCGGGACCGGGCTCCGGCTCCTGCGCCAAGGCGCCCTGGCCAAGCGTCAGACACAACGTAAGACAAACGAGAGAAAGGCATCGCATGATCATCATGACTCGTTAGAAAAAGGGAAGATGACAAGAGGCCAGATCAGGCCTCGGCACCGAACAGGATCTGTCACGGCATTCGGGTTGCGCTTGCCCGTCCAAGAGGCGAGCATGGCGTGAGAGGCTTCTTGCAAGAGGATACCCATGGACTCCGCCGAACGACTGGCCGATCAACTCTGGAACCGCGATCCCGCAACCCTCAACCGCCCTGGCCGCCTGCTGCTCGGGCTCGCGCGCCTGGGCTACGCGCTGGCGCGCGATCTGGGCTCGGGGCAGCTCTCGCTGCGCGCCATGAGCCTGGTCTACACCACGCTGCTCTCGCTGGTGCCCCTGCTCGCGGTGAGCTTCTCGGTGCTCAAGGGATTTGGGGTGCACAACCAGCTCGAACCCCTGCTCCTGAACGCGCTCTCGCCGCTTGGCGAGGGAGGCGCGGAGATTAGCGCGCGCATCATCGAATTCGTTGATCGCATGCAGGTGGGCGTACTTGGCTCGCTCGGCCTGGGGATGCTGCTCTATACCGTGATCGCGCTGATCCAGAAGATCGAGCAGGCGTTCAATTATACCTGGCGCGTCACGCGCCCGCGCCCCCTGGGTCAGCGCTTCACCCACTATCTGAGCGTGCTCATGGTGGGTCCGGTGCTGTTTTTCTCGGCGCTTGGGGTCTCGGCCTCGCTGAGTAACGCCGTGGCCGATCTGGCGCAGCTTCAGACGCTTGGCCCGCTTTTCGAACTCGCCCGGGTGCTTGCACCCTATGCCATGATCTCCCTCACCTTCGCCTTCGTCTATGTGTTCGTGCCCAACACCCGGGTGCGCCTTGGGTCCGCCCTGATCGGCGCCCTGGCCGCCGGGCTGCTGTGGGAGATTGTGGGCGGACTCTTTGCCACCTTCATGGCCGGCTCGACAAGCTATGCCGCCATCTATTCAGGCCTGGCCATCCTGATCCTGCTGATGATCTGGATCTATCTCGGCTGGATGATCCTGCTCGTGGGCGCAAGCATCGCCTTCTATCATCAACACCCTGAATATCTCAGCGATCCGCGACGCGACCCCGTCCTCAGCGCGCGCCAGCGCGAACGGCTCGCCTTGCGGCTCGCAACCTCGATCGCGCACCGTCACGCGCATGGCCAGCCCCCGCTGGAGTGCGCGGCACTTGCCCGGCAGCTGGCCGTTCCCGAGACCCAGGCGCGCGCCTTGCTCGAAGAACTCGAAGGCCAGGGCATCCTTCTGCGCACCGCCCAGGAGGGGTTCTGTCATGTGCCTGCGCGCAACACCAGCAGCATTGCGCTCGATGCCCTGCTCGATGCCGTCCACCGTTACCCCGAAACCCAAGGGCGGGGCGCGCCAGCGCCTGGCGAAGGCGCCATCGACGCCTTGGTCGAGGCGCTCGATGCCGCCCGTGCCGAGACGCTCGCCGGGCGCAGCCTGGCCGATCTGGTTGCGGCCATCCAGCCAGACGCGCCCGCGAGGCCCCTTCAGACTGGCGCCGACTCGCCCTCGGCCCCATAGAGCGATTCGGGATGCGCCGGCTTGTCGGCCAGATAGGAGCGCGCCGGATCGACCAGGGCGGCGCCGGCTTCGAGCGCGGTGCGCCCGAGCAACATGCGAAAGCGCATGCGCTCGCGATTGGTCAGGGTCATCTCCATGGGCCAGGCGCGCCCGCCGATGGCAACCTGGGTGAGAATGACATAACGCTCTTCACGATGACCGCCCGAGTCGCTGACCCGGCGGCGATCGAGCACCGGCGCCTCGCAATGCACGACCAGATCGGTGCGCTCCTGGAGCGGATGCACCCCGAAACGGATATGCGCCACCCCGCGCCGGCTGAAGGGGTCGATATAGAAGGTATGCAGCGCCGAGGTGCGCGCCCCGGTATCCACCTTGGCCTTGATGAGCCCAATTCCCAGTTCGGGCAGGGCCAGCCATTCGCGCCAGCCCAGCAGCAACGGCTGCCCGGACGCGCCAAGCGACTCAGTCATGCACAGTATCCTCGACACAGAGAGCGCCGCTCGCCTCGCGGGGAACGGTTCGACCCAAGATGCGGGCGCGCGCCCAAGCCTGGATCAGCCCTCGCTCTTGGGCTCGAAGCGCAACGCCACCGAGTTGATACAGTAGCGCAATCCGGTCGGTTGCGGACCATCGGGAAAGACATGGCCGAGATGCGCCGCACAATGCCGACAGCGCACCTCGGTGCGCCGCATTCCGTGACTGAGATCGGTCTGCTCATCGAGCGCCTCGGGGGCGAGGGGTTGCCAGAAACTCGGCCAGCCCGAGCCCGAGTCGTATTTCTCGCTGGAGCGAAACAGCGGCTCGCCGCAGCAGACGCAGCGATAAACCCCTTGCCCCTTGAAGTCGTGATAACAGCCGCTGAAGGCCGGCTCGGTGCCCTGCTCGCGGCACACCCGGTATTGTTCCGGCGTGAGTTGCGCGCGCCACTCGGCGGCGCTCTTTTCGATGTCATCGCTCATGGGCTGAATGCCTCCTCATCTGGAACCTTGGTCTGGGAATGGTCCGGCTGTGTTGAGCGGACCAAAGCGGCTTCGTATACTTGCGTATCTTTGTTCAGACCGCCGCACCATGCCCAGCCCCTCACCTGGCCTCAGCGCACTCTCATGGGGTCGCGCGCGCTTAATCTCCAGCCGGGCGTCCGGGTCAAGCCCATGCGGCAGCCCAACCGCCTTGATCTCTTGCCTTGATCTCTCGCGACGCGCCCCACCAGACCATTCTTCTGTCTTGCCGGACACACCATGACCCAAGCCTCGCTTGACCTGCGCGCACGGCTCTTCGTCGCGCTCCAGCAGCTCATCCCCCAGCACGCGCTCTCGCACCTCATGCACCGTGTCGCCAAGTCGCGCCACCCGCTGCTCAAGACGCTCCTCATTCGCGCCTTCGCGCGGCTCTACCGTATCGAGATGCGCGAGGCGCTGGAGCCCGACCTGGGGGCCTACCCCCATTTCAACGCCTTCTTCACCCGCGCCCTGCGCCCCGAGGCGCGCCCGCTCGACCCCGATTCGCGCGCCATCCTCTGCCCGGTCGATGGGGCCATCAGCCAGATCGGTGCGATCGAGGCCGGCACCCTCATCCAGGCCAAGGGGCAGCGCTACCGCCTTGTCGATCTGCTCGGCGGCGATACGCAGCACGCCAGCGCGCTCGATGGCGGGCGCTTTGCAACCCTCTATCTCTCGCCGCGCGACTATCACCGCATCCACCTGCCGCTCGCCGCTCGCCCCCGCGCCATGACCCATGTGCCGGGGCGGCTGTTTAGCGTCAATGCCACCACCACGGCGCTGGTGCCAGGGCTCTTCGCGCGCAACGAGCGACTGGTGGCGCAGCTCGACACCGACGCCGGCCCCATGACCCTGGTGCTGGTCGGCGCCATCTTTGTCGGCGGCATCGAAACCGTCTGGGACGGTGTCATCACACCCCCCCACCGCCCGGGCGCGGCGCGTCACTGGACGCTGGGCAAAGACGCCCGCCCGCTCGGGCGCGGCGCCGAGCTTGGCCGCTTCAACCTCGGCTCGACCGTCATCCTGCTCTTCCCTCCGGGCATGATGGAGTGGCATGCCACTCTTGCGCCCGGTCAGCCGGTGCGGCTCGGGCAAGCGCTGGGCCTCTTGCGCGAGAACACCAGCACAAGCGGCGTGTGAGGGGCTGGACAGATGTTCGTCCCTTGGCTAGACTCGCTGATCTTCATTGCCGAGGTGGCGAAACTGGTAGACGCATCAGACTCAAAATCTGACGGTGGCAACACCGTGCCGGTTCGATTCCGGCCCTCGGTACCAGCAAGACGACAAGGGGCTTAGGTTTGCAGACCTAGCCCCTTTTGTTTTTAGCGTGATTGCAAATAGACCAATCACAGATGGATTTTTCGCTGAGGGCTGGGGGATGGACGCGGGGGTGTCAGCGGCAGGGATGCCGCTGTCAAGCCTCCAGGGAAAAATTCACTTCCGTCCCCCGCGGCCTTTCAAGATCGAGACTCGAACCGGACCTGCCGCCTTCTATGGATACCGCCGAGCGCGAAGCCTTTTTTGCCCGCCTGCAAGCCGCCAACCCCAACCCCACCACTGAACTGCGCTTTAGCACGCCCTTCGAGCTGCTGGTGGCGGTGATTCTCTCGGCCCAGGCCACCGACCGCAGCGTGAACGCGGCCACCGAGACGCTCTTCGCCGCCGCCAATACCCCCGAGGCCCTGCTCGCGCTTGGCGAAGAGGGGCTGAAGAGTCATATCCGCCGCATCGGGCTGTTCAATGCCAAGGCGCGCAACATCATCGCCACCTGCGCCCTCTTGGTCGAACACCATGGGGGCCAGGTGCCGCGCAGCCGCGAGGCCCTGGAGGCCCTGCCGGGGGTGGGGCGCAAAACCGCCAATGTGGTGCTCAACACCGCCTTTGGCGAGCCGACCATGGCGGTCGATACGCATATCTTTCGGGTAGCCAACCGCACCGGACTGGCCCCTGGCAAGACCCCACTCGCCGTGGAACAGGCGCTGCTTGAGCGGGTGCCGCCGCACTATTTGCACCAGGCCCATCATTGGCTCATCCTGCACGGACGCTATGTCTGCACCGCCCGCAAGCCGCGCTGCGCCGAGTGTGCGCTCGCCGATCTGTGCCACTGGCCCGAGAAAACCGCTCCGCCAACAACCTGATCCACGCCTATGTTCACGTCTGATCGCAACGCCTACCGACTTGCCTTTCTCGATGCCTGGCAAAAGCTCCAGACCCGCCAGCCGCTCGAACCGGTCGAGCAGCAGATTATCGAGATCATTGGCGAACATCCCGAGTATCAGGCGATCCTGGCCGATCGCGAGCGCGCGCTCAGCATCGACTACCTGCCCGAGCGCGGCGACGTCAATCCCTTCTTGCACATGTCGCTGCACCTGGCGCTGCGCGATCAGGTCCGGCTCGATCAACCCAAGGGAATGCGCGCCCATCACCAACGTCTCGTCAAAGCCACCGGAGATCCCCACGCCGCCGAGCACCGCCTGCTGGAGTGTTTGGCCGAGATGCTCTGGCAGCTCCAGCAGCCCGGAGCGCGCGCCTTCGATGAAGCGGCCTACATGCGCTGTATCAAGCGCGTGGCGCAAGGCAAGGGCGTGAAGCGACGCGCTTCATGAAGGAGCTGTTACACTGTACATGAGGACTCAGGGGGGATGAGGAGACTCAGGGCGACGCGGCGCTTCAGGCCGTGGCGCATCACCCCGCAGACCCATGCGACGAGGAGGCGACCCATGTCAAACTGGATTCTGGTGGCCGATACCAGCCGAGCCCGCATCTTTCAGGCCGAAAAGGCCGCGAGCCCCATTGAAGAAATTCGCACCCTGGCCTTCCCCGAGGCCCGGCTTCACGAGGGCGACCTCACCACGGATCGCGGCGGACGCGGCCATGATCCAGGCCCGGGCGGTCATGGCATGGAAGGTGAGCATGGCGCGAAACAGGACAATGCCGAGCGCTTCGCCGCCCTGGTGTGCGAGACGCTGGAGAGCGCACGCCTGGCGGGAGACTTCAGGCGCCTCTATATCATTGCCGCCCCCGCCTTTCTCGGACTGCTGCGCAAGCAGCTATCGGCGCCGCTGCGCCAACTGGTCGCCTCCGAGGTCGATAAAAACCTCACCGCTCAGCCCCCCGAGGCCATCCGTAAGCAACTGCCTGATTTTCTCTGACTGCAATGAACCGAGGCACCTTCGACACCATCGTCATCGGCACCGGCCCGGCTGGCGAGGGCGCGGCCATGAAGCTCGCCAAGGCGGGTCAGCGGGTGGCCGTCATCGAGGCCCATGAGGCGGTGGGCGGCGGCTGCACCCACTGGGGCACCATCCCCAGCAAGGCGCTGCGACACTCCATCCAGATGCTCGCCGACTATCGACGCAATCCGCTCTTTCAGCACACCCAGCATCAGATCGAGGTCGAGTTTCCCGACCTGCTGCGCGCCGCCGATGGGGTCATCGCCGAACAGGTGCGCACCCGTTACCGCTACTACCGACGCAACCGCGTCGAGGTGGTTTTCGGACGCGCGCGCTTTCTCGACCCGCACCGCATCGCCATCGAACGCACCGGCGGGGTGAGCGAACAGCTCAGCGCCGAGCGCTTCGTCATCGCCACCGGCTCGCGCCCCTATCATCCGCCGGACATCGACTTCAGCCACCCGCGCATTCTCGACAGCGACACGGTGCTCGGCCTGCGCCACACGCCGCGCTCCATGACGATCTACGGGGCCGGGGTCATCGGCTGCGAATATGCCTCCATCATGAGCGCGCTCGACGTCAAGGTGAATCTGGTCAACACCCGGGATCGGCTGCTGTCCTTTCTCGATGACGAGATTACCGACGCGCTCGGCTACCATCTGCGCCAGCAGGGGGTGGTGATTCGTCACGACGAGAGCGTCGCGGCGGTCGCGGCCGACGATGCCGGTGTGGTGCTGCACTGCGCCTCGGGCAAGAAATTCCGCACCGAGGTGCTGCTCTGGGCCAACGGGCGCACCGGCAACACCCAGGATCTGGGTTTGGAGACCCTCGGGCTCGAACCCAACGCGCGCGGCCAGCTCGATGTGAACCCGAGCTATCAGACCGCCCTGCCCCACATCTATGCCGTGGGCGATGTGGTCGGCCCACCCGCCCTGGCCAGCGCGAGCTATGATCAGGGGCGCTTTGTCGGGGCCCACATCGCCGAGGGCGCCTGCGACTGGTCGCTCATCGAGGAATTTCCCACCGGCATCTACACCGTGCCCGAGATCAGCTCAGTGGGCCGCACCGAGCGTGAGCTGACTGCCGCCCAAATCCCCTACGAGGTAGCCCAGGCCGACTTCAAGAGCATCGCGCGCGCCCAGATCACCGGCCACACGGTCGGCATGCTCAAGCTACTCTTTCATCGCGAAACGCTCGAAATTCTCGGCATCCACTGCTTTGGCGAACAGGCCGCCGAGATCGTGCATATCGGTCAGGCCATCATGGCCCAGCGCGGCGAGGCCAACACGCTGCGCTATTTCACCGAGACCACCTTCAACTATCCCACCATGGCCGAGGCCTATCGCGTGGCCGCGCTCAACGGACTCAACCGCCTGTTCTGACTGCTCCGCCCCAGCCGCGAGAACGCCACCTGTGGAAGCGGCTTTTAGCCGCGAGAACCCCGCGCTGACATCCAGCAGCCGGGATCGGCGCTCTTATGCGCCTGTGGTGGCATCTTTGTCTGCAAGCGCATCGCTGTCGGCGCGCGGCCGGAAGCCGCTTCCACGAGAAGGCGCGCGATGAGTGATTGGATCACCCTTGTTATTTAAGTAAGTGCTTATATAATGATCGCCTGATTGTGATGTTTGCCTGGTGCATCGCGATAAAGGGCGCGCCAGCGCCTTGCTTGCTGAACTCAAGACCGCTATGAACAACCGGGCCGGTACCCGCGCATTCAGGTCTAGCGTCATTCCTGTATCACAACTGCAAAAAGGTGTGTCTCATGCTCAAGATCCTTCGCCCTGCCTCCTTCATCGTCCTGATCGGCGCTGCCTCGACTGCCGCCGCTTGGTACCCAGCCCCCTACCCCATGAGCCCCGAGCAGCATCAGGCCTTCGCCGAGCAGCAGCGCCAGGCCATGGAGCAGCGCATGGCGGCCGAGCGCCAGTTCATGGAACAGCAGGCGGCGCGCTTTGCCCCGCCCGCGCCCTGGATGGGTGCTGAGTATCCTCAGGCGCCGGCCGTCCCCGCCTTTGAGCCCCCGGCCATGCCCGAACCGCCCAGCATGCCCGAGCGCCCGAACTTTGATCGCGAACCCCCGGCCTATGTCGAGGAGCGCCAGCAGGAAATGGAGGCCTATCGCGCCCAGATGCGCGAACAGATGGAGGCGCGTCGCGCGGCCATGCAGGCCATGCGCGAGCAGCGTGCTGGCGCCATGCCCGCCCATCCCTGCCCGGGTCCGGGCTATGGCCAGGGATACCGGATGCATCATCCGCGCATGATGATGTGGAACGAGGACTGCCAGAGCGGCAGCGCTCCCCAGGGCGCCAATCCGCCGCAGAACTGAACCGCATCCAAGACGAGATGCGTCATCGGGCGGTGCGTCGTTAGCCGCCTCGCTCGATGTGTGCGGCTGAAACCGCGCCGACTTCAGGTCTCGCCCTGCGCGAAATAGCGTGCGAGAAAGGCATCGAAGGATTCATCCGTTTCGGACTCAAGCCGCTGCTGGTCCGCCACCGACTCGGCGGCCTGGCGGTCAAGTTCGGCCTCGCGCGCCGGATCGAGCGCACCCTGAAGCAAGGTGGCGCGATGCGCCAGAGACAACCGACGACTGAACTCGAAGAACCCCTCTCCGCTCTCGCGCATGGCCGCGAGAACCCGCGCCGAGGGCGTTAGCTCCGGCTCGCGCACCTTGGCACGCTGCGCCCGCACCGCCTGGCTGTGCGGCCCATCGGCACCGCCGTCGAGCAATTCCGCCGAGCCCAGCATGGCATCAAGCAGCTCGCGCGCCCACAGGCGCAGCTCCACAGGCTCGCGCGCGCGCACCAGACAGAGTCCCGGTTCGCGCCCCCGATGCGCGGTGAGCACCTGATTGGTGTCGATGTCGCGCCGCTCGCGACTGCTGATAACCGGGCTGTCGGCAAGCAGCGCATGCAGCATCAGCACCGCGAAAAAGCGCAGCTGTTCGGCCTCTACACCTACCGGCTCGAAGACATTCACATCGGGCGAGCGCAGTTCGACATAGCGGATGCCGCGCCGGCGCAGCGCGAGCGTGGGGCGCTCCATCCACTCGGTCAGCTGCTTGGGGCGCACCGTACTGTAATACTCGTTCTCGATCTGGAGCACGTTGGCGTTGAGCTGCTCGTAGCGCTCGCCCACCTTGACCCCAATGGTCTCGTATTGCGGACAGGGCGTCTGGATGGCCCAGGTCAGGCTGCGCACATAGGCATCGAGACTGTCGTAGCAGGCCTTGATGCCGGTGCCCTGCTCCTGCTGGTTCTGATAGCCGATATCGCCCATGCGCAGCGAGGTGGCATGGGGGTAGTAGAGTGTGTCGTCGTCGAAGGCGCGCAGATCAGTGGTCTGGCCGCGCACAAAGCTCGCGCAGATCGCCGGCGAGGCCCCGAACAGATAGGGCACCAGCCAGCCCAAACGCTGAAGATTGCGAACCATGCCCATCTGGGCGCAATCGCGAAAGGCGCGCGCGTCGCGCCCCGCGTCCTCGCTCGCCTGATAGTGTTCCCAAAAGGCGTCGGCAAAGGAAAAATTAAAATGCACCCCGGCAATGACCTGCATGGCGCGCCCGTAGCGATTGCCAAGCCCACGCCGATAGGCGGTCTTCATGATGGCGGCATTCGAGGTGCCGTAATCGGCCAATGGAATACCGCCCGCCCCGGCAATCACGCAGGGCATGCTGGTGGCCCAGAGGAGTTCATCGCCGAGATGGCGGTGAACATAGCGATGCAGATCGCTGAGCCAGGCCACGGCGGCCTCCGCGCCCACCAGGGCCGGGGTGATGAGTTCGAGCAGGGCCTCGGAAAAATCGGTGGTAATCCAGGGATGGGTCAGGGCCGCACCGAGCGCGCGCGGATGGGGTGTTGCGGCAATGCGCCCGTCGGGGGCCACGCGCAGCCCCTCCTTTTCGAGACCGATGCGGTTCTCGGCCAGCACGGCGGCCAGCCCTGGAATCGACTGTAAACGCGCCAGGCGCCGCTCAAGCAGAGATCTAGGAGTATTCAAGGGCAGGGATCCTTCTCGGCTGCGATCGAGAGCGGCGCCCGCGCTGGGCGCCGCTGTCAGCCAGGGGGGTTCAGGGGGATTCAGGGGGTCATGGCCGCGCGGGGTTGACGGACATGCTCAAGGCGCAGGCTGTCGGCGAGAATGCGTGCAGCCTCCTCGATCTGAATGCGCTCGATCACCTCGCGCTGCGCCTCCAGCGCCTCTTCATCGACGTTCTCGGCCTCTTCGTCCACCGGCGTCAGGCCGCGCGCGCGCAGAAAGTCATCGCGATGGCGCTCGAAGGCGATTTCGAGCGCCGCGTCCTGTTCGCGCCGATCCGTCTCGCGCAGCGAGACCTGGGTACGCTCCTCCATCTCGCGCATCAGCCGCGCGCGTTCAATCAAGAGGCGAAATCCCGGATCATTCACCACACGCCTAGCCGACTGGCGCGCCAGCACCTCGGCGGTCGTGAGCGCTCCAACCCGGCGATAATTCGCCGCCTCGATCCGCGTCCAGGGCAGCGGATTGTCGAGTGAGCGCTCGCCGTGCTCGGGCAGCTCATCGGCGCTCGGGAAGCGAATATCGGGCTCAACCCCGCGCAACTGGGTGCTGCCGCCGCTGATGCGGAAAAATTCGGCCATGGTCAGGCGCAGCCGCCCCAGGTCGTTCGATTCGCCCGGCACATAGCGATTGAGATCAATGAGGGTCTGCACCGTACCCTTGCCAAAGGTCGGCTCGCCGATGATCCAGCCGCGCCCGTAGTCCTGAATGGCGGCGGCAAAAATCTCCGAGGCCGAGGCGCTATCGCGATCCACCAGCACCGCGAGCGGCCCGGAGTAGGCCACGCCTGGATCCACATCGCGCTCCACCTCCACCTTGCCGAGCGCATCCTTCACCTGCACCACGGGACCGGTGTCGATGAAAAGCCCGGTGAGCGTGGTGGCCTCGGCAAGCGAGCCGCCGCCATTGGCGCGCAGATCAATCACCAGGCCGTCGATGCCCGCAGCGGTGAGTTCCTCGATGAGCCGGCGCGTGTCGCGCGTGGTGCTGCGGAAATTGCGATCACCCGCGCCCTCGGCCTGAAAATCGCGATAGAAGGCGGGAATTTCGATCACGCCGATGCGCAGCCCCTGAAGCTCGGGCAGCTCCGTGACGCGATAGCCCTTGGCCGCCTGCTCCTCAAGCTTGATCTGGTTGCGCACCAGGGCAATCTCACGCGGACGCGCGCCCGCGCCCGTGGCGCCCGAGAGCAGTTGCAGTCGCACCACCGAGCCCTTGGGGCCACGAATGCGCTCCACCACATCCTCCAGACGCCAGCCAACCACATCCTCGATGGCGCCATCGAGTCCCTGCCCCACGCCCAGGATGCGGTCGCCCGTATGCACCTGACCCGATTCGCGCGCCGGCCCCCCAGGCACCGTGCTCTGCACCACGGTGTATTCGTTATCCAGACGCAGCACCGCGCCGATACCTTCGAGCGAGAGCTTCATGCTGATATCGAAATTTTCCGAGGTGCTCGGCGACATGTAGCTGGTATGCGGCTCCAGCGTCAGGGTGTGGGCGTTGACAAAGGCCTGAAAGACGTCGTCACGATCAAATTGCTCAATGCGCCGTCGCAGCCCCTCGTAGCGCTGCCTGAGGCGCTCACGGATGTCGGCATCCGATTTATCGGCGAGGCGCAACGCCAGATAGTCGTTCTTGACGCGCTTGCGCCAGTAGTCATCAAGCTCCGCCGGCTCCTTGGCCCAGGGTCGATCCTCGGCGTCGAGATCGAAGGATTCGGGGCGCGAAAAATTGAAGTCGCGCTCCAGCAGCGTCAAGGCGTGGTCGATGCGCTCGTCGAGACGCTTGCGGTAGAGGCGAAAGATATCGAAGGCGATATCGAGTTCGCCGCGCCGCAACTGTTCATCGAGACGACGCGCGCCAAACGCCAGACGCTCGACATCGCTCGCGAGAAAGAAGGCCCGGTTGGGATCGAGCGCCTCCAGATAGTTCTCCAGCACCTGGCGCGCGAAATCGGAATCGAGATCGAGCTTGCGGTAGTGATAGCGCTCCAGCACCTTGTTGATGACCACCATGGCCTTGCTGTGCCCCTGGGTCGGGTAAAGTTCCGAGAGCGGCACCGGATGGGGTGCGGCCAGGGAGAGGGCCGCCGCGCAAAGGAGCGCGACGGCAAGCGGAAGTCGGAAAAGGCGGGCGATCATGGTTCTACTCATGCTGTTGGCACCCCCGCGACAGCGGTTGCAATGAGGGCCAGAAGAGACTGCACACTAGAGCGGCTCAGCGCCCCTGTCCACCCCGAGGCGCATAGACCTTGCGCCGGTAGAGATCGGTGCGACGGCTCACCACCCGATCGACAAAGAGCAGTCCGTCGAGATGGTCAATCTCGTGCTGCACCGCGCGCGCCTCGTAACCTTCCATGTCGTACTCGTGAGTCTGACCCTCAAGATCCTGGGCGCGTAGCCGGATCTGGGTGGCGCGCATCACATTGCCCGTATAGTCGGGCACCGAGAGACAGCCCTCGCGCCCCATGGCGAAGCCCTCCCAATGCAGAATCTCGGGATTGATCAGCACCAGATAGCCGTGGTTCGGCGTCTTGGGTCGCCCCGAGACGTCCACGATGACGATGCGCTGAAAGCGCCCGACCTGGGGTGCGGCAATGCCGACCGCCGCTGGCCCGTCGAGTCGCGTCTCCTCCAGATCGGCGACGAAATCGCGCAGCGCCGCATCGAAACGCTCGACCGTGGAGGAGACCTGTTTCAGGCGCGGATCGGGAAGCCGGAGAATATCGAGAATAGCCATGGTTCAGCCGATCAGTAGGTCCACGGGAGAGACGTCCACCGCGACGCCCCGCTCACCAAGCCCGCTCAGTGCCTCGCCCAGCTCTTCGAGGGTTGCCTCGCAATAGCCCTGGATGTTCATGATGTAGAGCGGACGCTCGGCGCCGCCGGCGACATCGGATTCGAGTTCCAGGATATGAAAGCCACGCGCCACCAGCGCCTCGGTCACATCGGCCACGATGCCGGCTCGGTCCGCGCCATTGACGCGCACCTGAACATTGGGCAGCAGATGCTGGTGCAGCCCGCCCTGGAGCGGATCGAGATGCAGCCGCAGCCCAAGCTCCTCCGCCACCGGCTGGAGCGCCTCGCGGATGCTCTGCTCGCTCGCCGTCGCGCTCACCATCATCATGATGGTGAAGTTACCCCCCAGGCGCAGCATCGAGGCCTCGCCCAGGGTGCAGCCGGTGCCATAGAGGGCGCGTGTCACGCGCGCCACAATCCCGGGACGATCAGCGCCGACCAGGGTCAAAAGATTCCACTCGGACATGTCGGACATGGAGGTTCCTCAAGCAGGATAATTATGCTCATCGCACATCAGTTTTTCGGTTTTTCTCTTGCGCGCTCACCCAGAAACTGATCTGTGATGGGTGTCGTTATGCTCGGCGCCAGGATGCAACCAGATCAGGCTCGCCATGCGCCCGGTCACACCATCGCGCCGATAGGAAAAAAAGCGCTGCGGCTGAGACCAGGTGCAATCCTCTCCCCCATAGATATGGGTCAGGCCCCAACGCGCCAATCGCAGGCGCGCAAGCGTGAAGAGATTGGCGTGCCAGCGCCCGCAGATGCGCTCGAAGGCGGCCTCGGCGGCAGTGTCCGCGCGCATGAAAACCGCGCGCACCTCGTCGCCCACCTCGAAGGCCGCCGGCCCGATCGCCGGCCCGAGCCAGGCCAGCACCTCGGCGGATGGCGCGCCCAGGCGTTCCAGCGCGCGCTCGATCACGCCGGCGGCCAGCCCGCGCCAGCCCGCATGAACCGCGCCGACCCGGGTGCCGGCCCGATCGCAGAGCAACAGGGGCAGACAGTCGGCGGTGAGCACCGCGCAGACCTCGCCCGCGCGGGTCGAGACCAAGGCATCGGCCTCGCACTCCGCGCGCCAGCCATCCGCCGAGAGCGCCTCGCAGCCATGTACCTGACGCAGCCAGCGCGGCGGCTCGGGCAGCGCCGCGCGCTCGATCAGAAGGGCGCGATTGCGCGCCACCCGCTCGGCATCGTCACCCACATGGTCGCCAAGATTGAGGCTTGCGTAAGGGCCTGAACTGACGCCGCCGAGGCGCGTGGTCGAGAGCGCGCGCACCGCAGCCGGCGCCGGCCACTCGGGCCTGATCCAGTCGCTTTCAGCCATGCGCCGCTCCGCGCGCCGCCGCGCGCAGCTCGGCCAGCAGCGCCTCCAGATCGGGCGCCATGGGCGCCTCCCAGAACACCGGCTCGCCGCTCAGCGGATGGGTCAGCCCCAGACGGATGGCGTGCAGGGCCTGACGCGGAAAGTGTTGCAGCGCCTCGGTCAGGGCCGGTGCGGCGCCGCGCGGCGGGCGCGGTCGCACCCCATAGGTGCGATCACCCACCAGCGGATGGCGCAGATGGGCCATATGCACCCGAATCTGGTGCGTGCGCCCGGTTTCGAGTTCCACCGCCAACAGCGAGTGGCCCGGATAGCGCTCCAACACCCGATAGTGTGTCACCGAGGGGCGTCCCCCAGCCACCACCGCCATGCGCGTGCGCTGGGTGGGGTGACGCCCGATCGGCGCCTCGACCCGCCCGCCGGCCACCAGCTCGCCCAGCACCAGGGCGCGATATTCGCGATGCACCTGACGCAGCCGCAGCTGCTCGACCAGCGCCCGGTGCGACTGAAGGGTGCGCGCCACCACCAGCAACCCCGAGGTGTCCTTATCGAGCCGATGCACAATGCCCGCGCGCGGCACCGCCGCCAGCTCGGGCGCATGGTGCAGCAGGGCATTTTGCAGGGTGCCGTCCGGATTGCCAGCGGCCGGATGCACCACCAGCCCCGCCGGCTTGTTGATGATCAGCAGGGCCTCGTCCTCGTGCAGGATGTCGAGCGCGATCGCCTCGGCGAGACAGTCGCCGGAACGCTCGATCAGCGCCTCCACCACCACCTGCTCGCCGCCCATGACACGCTCGCGGACCCCACGCGGCGCGCGCCCGTCAATGCGCACCTCGCCGGCGGCAATCCACTGTTGCAGACGGGCGCGCGAAAACTCGGGCAGCAGTCGCGCGAGCGCCTGATCGAGACGCGCGCCCGCCTGCTCGGCGCCGATGCGCACCTCACGGCGCACCCGCTCAGCGGCAAGATTCATAGACCAGGCCCCCATGCCCGCCGGGCGGCGCCTTCGAGTATACTGCGACGAATTTTCACAAGGTGATCCTGGAACATGCCACGCACGTTATCACGACTGCCCGCGCTGCTGTTCGCCGTTCTGCTCGCCGGCTGCGGGGTCTTTGGCAAGGAAATCGACACCACCGAAGGCTGGAGCGCCGACAA
>JAFGTZ010000148.1 GCA_016938795.1 Chromatiaceae bacterium
AAGGGTCAGGGCATCTATGCCTATGTCACCCCCATGGCCGGCGTCGAGCCCAGCGACGAGCTGAAGAAGGAACTGGTGGCGCTGGTGCGCGGCGAGATCGGACCCATCGCCATCGTCGATATCATCCAGTGGGCGCCGGGCCTGCCCAAGACCCGCTCGGGCAAGATCATGCGCCGCATCCTGCGCAAGATCGCCGCCAACGAGATCGACTCGCTTGGCGATACCTCCACCCTGGCCGATCCGACCGTGGTCGAGGATCTGATCGAGAACCGCGTCAACCGCTAAGACGCAATGCGAGGGCGCGCACCGCGCGCCCTTTGTCGATGCAGCCACCGCTGAAGCCATTGCCGAACTCATGCTCGGAGGTTGCTCCCAAACACGGCATCTTTGTACCCAAACACTGCTTGTTTCGCATTCAGCTCATCAGGAAGCGCCTTTCTCGCACAGGGATTTGTACAGGCTGGTCACTGACAACAAATTGCTAACAACTTACTGATTTCATTTAGCTATTCATGACTTCAAATTCTCGAGTAGGCGTCTTCGTCGATGCCGAAAACGTGCGTTACAACGGCGGCTATCAAATGCGCTATGACGTGCTGCGCCGCTTTGCCGCGCGTGATGGAGGCACGCTCCAGCGTCTCAACACCTACATGGCCTTCGATACCGAGCGTGCGCGCGAAGACATCGACTATCGGCGCAAGGCCCAGGCCTATCAACAGATGGTGCGCGACTTTGGCTGGAAAATCACGGTCAAGCCGGTGCGCCGCTACACCGACGAAAACGGCAATGTCACCACCAAGGCCAATGCTGATCTCGACATGGCCGTGGATGCCATGTTGCAGTCCGATAAGCTCGATTATGTGCTTCTGGTGACGGGCGACGGCGATTTTCTACAGGTGGTCGAGGCGCTGCAAAATCGCGGCTGCCGGGTCGAGCTCATTGGCTTCAAAAACGTCTCGCGCCTGCTCCAACAGGAGGTCGATGCCTTTTATTCCGGCTTTCTTATCCCCGACCTGCTCCCCATCTATTACGAACCCCGCAACGAGTGGGGCAAGGCCGGCTCCTGCGTGCGCGGGGTCTGTACCAAATGGTTCTCTGACAAGGGGTACGGGTTTTTGCGCATCCTCACCGACATCTCCTCGAATCTCTGGGTCACCGATCCGCGCGAACCCGACTCGCCCTACGCCAGCGTCTTCTGCCATGCCAACGAGCTGGCCGAGGAGGTCACCGAAGATCTGCTGATGAACCGCGACACCGTGCTGGAATTCTATGTGAACGAAAGCGAACAGAAGGATAATGGCCTGGTGGCCAACAATGTGCGACTGGCCTTCCTGGTCAATCGCTGAGGTCTCGTGGTTCGCGCGGTGCAACAGGATTGCGCGAACCAAGGTAGCGGGCAGCCGGCGAGACCGATACACTCATGAAGGTCGGCTGTCACACCCCATGATGACCCGTGCGGCCTCGGATCCGCCGCCCCGATGACGATGCGATCGCCCGACACACCCAGCGGATACTTGTTCCAGTCCCGGCCTTGATGGCCGCCGCGAACACCTCCCGAGAGCCATTCAGTCTCCGGGGCGGTACCTTCAAGGCGCAGGCGGCCAAGGATGTCAGAGGATCGAAATCCCAATGTCAGTAGATCCAGCCAAAATCAAACCATCCGGCTTGGCCTGGCGGCTGGTGCGCGATGGGCTGCTCAACGAACAGCAGGCCGCCGCCGCCTACGAGGAGGCCACCAAGCGCCGCCTGCCTTTCGTCACCCATATCGTCGATCAAAAGTTGCTCGACAGCCGCGCCATCGCCGTCGCCGCCTCGCATGAATTCGGCGTTCCGCTCCTCGATCTTACGGCGATTGAGGCCTCCGAGATGCCGGTGAACCTGGTCGATGAGCGTCTCATCCGCAAGCATCATGCCTTGCCGCTTTTTCGGCGTGGCAACCGGCTCTTTCTCGCCGTCTCCGATCCAACCAATGATCAGGCGCTGGAGGAAATCCGCTTTAACACCGGCCTCACCACCGATGCCGTCTTGGTGGAAGAGGACAAGCTGAAGGCCGCCATCGACAAGGCGATCGAGGCCCAGGACACGACCATGAGCGAGTTCATGGACGCGGATCTGGAAAAGCTCGAAATCGCCTCCGACGACGAGGAGGACAAGGGCGAGGATAACGACGCCAACATCGACGATGCGCCCATCGTGCGCTATGTCAACAAGATCCTGGTCGATGCCATCAGCATGGGCGCCTCCGATATCCACTTCGAGCCCTACGAAAAATACTTCCGCGTCCGCTTTCGCCAGGACGGCATGTTGCAGGAGGTTGCCAGCCCGCCGCTCAATCTCGCCAACCGGCTCGTCTCGCGTCTCAAGGTCATGTCGCGCATGAATATCGCCGAGCGGCGCGTACCCCAAGACGGACGCATCAAGCTTAAGCTCAGCCGCTCGCGTGATATCGACTTCCGCGTCAACACCCTGCCCACGCTCTATGGCGAAAAGGTGGTGCTGCGAATCCTCGATTCCTCTTCGGCAAAGGTCGGCATCGATGCCCTGGGTTTTGAGCCCGAGCAGCGCGAGACCTTCCTCAAGGCGATCCAGAAGCCCTATGGCATGATCCTGGTCACCGGCCCCACAGGTTCGGGCAAGACCGTCTCGCTCTATACGGCGCTCAACATTCTCAACAAGACCGAGGTGAATATCTCCACCGCCGAGGATCCGGTCGAGATTCAGGTGCCCGGCATCAATCAGGTCAACGTCAATCCCAAGAGCGGCCTGACCTTCGCCTCGGCCCTGCGCGCCTTTCTGCGTCAGGATCCCGATATCGTCATGGTCGGCGAGATTCGCGACCTGGAAACCGCCGAGATTGCCGTCAAGGCCGCCCAGACCGGCCACTTGGTGCTCTCCACCCTGCACACCAACGACGCCCCCCAAACCCTGGTGCGACTGGCCAACATGGGTGTCGCCCCCTTCAACATCGCCTCCTCAGTGCATCTCATCATGGCCCAGCGCCTGGCACGGCGCTTGTGTTTGCACTGTCGCCAACCCCATGAACTGCCTCCCGAGGTGTTGCAAGCCGAGGGCTTCAGCGAGGCGGAGGTTGCCGAGGGCTTCACCGTCTATCGCCCCGTGGGCTGCGAGCGCTGCAACAAGGGCTATAAGGGTCGTGTCGGTATCTTTCAGGTGATGCCGATCACGGAGGAGATCACGCGCATCATTCTTGAGGGCGGTAACTCCATGCAGATCGCCGCCCAGGCCCAACGCGAAGGGGTCGCCGACCTGCGCCTGTCGGGTCTGCGCAAGGTCAAAAACGGCCTGACCAGTCTCGAAGAACTCAACCGCGTCACCAAAGAGTAATCGCCATGGCTCTCGCAGCGTCCAGCAAGGTCAAACAAAAACCCGTACAAGCCGAAAAGGCTGCGGTCTATGCCTGGGAAGGGGTTGATCGGCGAGGATCGCGCATCAAGGGCGAAAGTCGCGCCGCGAACATGAACCTGGTGCGGGCCGAGCTGCGCCGCCAGGGCGTCAATCCGACCAAGGTGCGCAAGAAACCCGAACCCCTGTTCGGTTCGGCCAAAAAGAAGATCACCCCCGGCGATATCGCCGTTTTCACCCGCCAGCTCGCCACCATGATGACGGCAGGCGTGCCGCTGGTGCAGGCCTTCGACATCGTCGGTCGCGGCCATGAAAACCCGGCCATGCAGGACATGATCCTCTCGATCAAACAGGATATCGAAAGCGGCACGGCCATGGCGCTGGCGCTCTCGAAACACCCCAAGTATTTCGACGACCTGGTGTGCAATCTGGTCGCCGCCGGCGAACAGGCCGGTGTGCTGGAGGCGCTGCTCGACAAGATTGCAACCTACAAGGAAAAAACCGAATCGCTCAAGGGCAAGATCAAGAAGGCGCTCTTCTATCCGGCGGCGGTCATCGCGGTCGCCATCGTCGTGACCGCCGTCATCCTGGTGTTCGTGATTCCGCAGTTCAAAGAGCTTTTCACCAGCTTCGGCGCCGACCTGCCCGCCTTCACCCTCATGGTCATCGCGCTTTCCGATCTGCTGCGTCAGTGGTGGTGGGCGGTCTTTCTTGGCATTGGCGCCATTTCCTGGGTGATTGGCAACATCTTCCAGCGCAGCCGCAAATTTCGCGAAACCCTCGACCGGCTTTCGCTCAAGATCCCGGTCATCGGCCCCATTCTCGACAAGGCCTCACTGGCGCGTTTTGCGCGCACCCTCTCGACCATGTTCGCCGCCGGCGTGCCGCTGGTCGAGGCGCTCGAATCGGTGGCCGGCTCGACCGGCAATATCGTCTATCAGGATGCCGTGATGAAGATGCGCGAGGAGGTGGCCACGGGCCAGTCGCTGCAACTGGCCATGCGCCAGCGCAATCTCTTTCCGCACATGGTGATTCAGATGACCTCGATCGGCGAGGAGTCGGGTGCGCTCGACGACATGCTCGCCAAGGTGGCCGACTTCTACGAGGAGCAGGTCGATAACGCGGTCGATGCGCTGAGCAGTCTGCTCGAACCCATGATCATGGTCGTCATCGGCGGTCTGGTCGGCAGCCTCATCGTGGCCATGTATCTGCCCATCTTCAAGCTCGCCTCGGTGGTCTGACGAACCCGCGCGCCAAGGAGTCCGCCCATGTCCTGGTTTGATCTGCTGCGCGAGCAGCCGGCGCTTTTTTATCTCGGCGCCGGCCTGCTCGGGCTCATCATCGGCAGCTTTTTGAACGTGATCATCCTGCGCCTGCCGCGCATGCTGGAGGCCGAGTGGCGCGAACAATGCGCCGAACTCGACGCCGCCTCCGAGGAACGGCCCGAGACTAGCGCCGCCCCAGCCCGGCTGTCACTCTCGCAGCCGCCGTCGAGCTGTCCGCACTGCGATCGGCGCATCCGCGCCCACGAAAACATCCCGGTGTTGAGCTATGTGCTGCTGCGCGGGCGCTGCGCCGGCTGCGGAGGGCGCATCTCGCTGCGCTATCCGCTCATCGAGCTCTTCACCGCGCTCCTGACCCTGGTGGTGGCGGCGCACTTCGGGCCAAGCTGGGAGCTGCTGGCCGCCTGGCTGCTGAGCTGGTCGCTCCTGGCCCTGGCGGTGATTGACTACGACACCCAGTTGCTGCCTGATCGCATCACCCAGCCGCTCCTCTGGCTAGGGTTGCTGCTAAGCCTCGTCGGCCTCTTCAGCGATCCGCAATCGGCCATCCTCGGCGCAGCCGCCGGCTATCTGAGCCTCTGGAGCGTCTACCAGCTCTTCCGG
>JAFGTZ010000149.1 GCA_016938795.1 Chromatiaceae bacterium
GAATGCAGTAGCATTCGCGCGTTTCCAATGCCGGGTCGCCGACCTGGCGATCACACCGAGGCCACTGCACCATGTCAAAACTTACTCACGCCCTCGCGTCCCTGTTCCTGCTCTGTTCTGTTCCGCCGCTTGCCTGGTCGGCAGACGAGGTACACATCTACAACTGGAGCGATTACTTCGCTGAGGATACCCTCTCGGAGTTCGAGGCGCGCACCGGCATCCGCGCCGTGCTCGACCTCTACGACTCTAACGAAATCCTTGAGGCCAAGCTGCTGGCCGGCAACAGCGGCTACGATGTCATTTTCCCCACCGCACGCCCCTTCGCCGCGCGCCACATCCAGGCGGGGATTTATCAGCCGCTCGATAAGTCGAAGCTGCCGGGGCTTGATCAACTCGACCCGAGCATCATGGCCAGCCTGGCCGTGATCGATCCGGACAACAGTCATCTGGTGCCCTACATGTGGGGCACCTCGGGCCTGGGTCTCAACGTCGAGAAGGTGCGCGCTGCGCTGGGCGAGGATGCGCCGCTCGATAGCTGGGCGCTGATCTTCGATCCGGGCAATGCCGAGAAGCTCGCCGCCTGTGGCATCAGCCTGCTCGACGACCCCACCGAGGTCTTCTCCGCCGCGCTCGCCTACCTTGGCAAGGATCCCAACAGCCTTGAGCCGGCTGACCTGGACGCCGCCACGGCGCTGCTCAAGTCGATTCATCCCTACATTCGCTATTTCCACTCCTCGCAGTACATCAGCGACCTGGCCAACGGCGATCTGTGCGTGGCGCACGGCTACTCGGGCGACGTGCTCCAGGCGAGCGACCGCGCCGACGAGGCCGACAAGGGCGTCGAGGTGAGCTACCGCATTCCCCGCGAGGGCGCGGCCATCTGGACCGATGTCATGGCCATCCCCGCCGATGCACCCAATCCCGAGGCGGCCCATGCCGTCATCGCCCATCTGCTCGATCCCGAAGTGATCGCGGCTGTTTCGGATTACGTCTACTACGCCAATCCCAACACGGTCGCTACCGCGCTGGTCGATGCCGAACTGCGCGAGGATCCGGGCATCTATCCCCCGGCAGAGGTCAAGGCGCGTCTCTTTGTGCCCAGTGTGCGCGATGATCGCGAGATTCGTGCGCTCAATCGGCTCTGGACACGCATCAAGGCCAATCGCTAAGAGAGACCCAAGGAACAAAGCCGCCATCATGAATGCCGCCGCTGAACGCCGCCTGCTCGAACCCTGGCAAGACCCCAAGGCCGCGCCCTTCGTGCGCATTGAGCGTCTCACCAAACAGTTTGGTGACCTCTATGCGGTCGATGACCTGAGCCTCGACATCTTTCAGGGCGAATTTTTTTCGCTGCTCGGCAGCTCCGGCTGCGGCAAATCAACCCTGCTGCGAATGCTCGCTGGTCTGGAGTACCCGACCAGCGGGCGTCTCTATATCGATGGGGTTGATGTCACCGAGGTGCCGCCCTACGCGCGCCCGGTGAACATGATGTTCCAGTCCTACGCGCTCTTTCCGCACATGACAGTGGAGCAGAACGTGGAGTTTGGGCTGCGCCAGGAGCGCATGCCGCGCGCCGAGCGCGCCGAGCGGGTCTCGGAGATGCTGGAGCTGTTGCGCATCGCGCCGCTGCGCAAGCGCAAACCCGATCAGCTCTCGGGCGGACAGCGCCAGCGTGTGGCGCTCGCACGCAGCCTGGCGAAGCACCCCAAGCTACTGCTGCTCGATGAACCGCTCGGCGCGCTCGACAAGCGACTGCGCGAAAACACCCAGTTTGAGCTGGTCAACCTGCAGGAACGCCTCGGCATCACCTTCGTGACCGTGACTCACGACCAGGAAGAGGCCATGACCATGTCCACGCGTATCGCCATCATGGACGCCGGTCAGATCATGCAGGTCGATACCCCCACAGCCATCTACGAGTTTCCGAGCTGCCGTTTCGTCGCCGAGTTCATCGGCTCGGTGAATCTCTTCGAGGGCAAGGTGGTGGAATCCTCGGGCGACGAGGTGCTGGTTGAAAGCCGCATCGGGCGCAGCATGCGGGTGCGCGCCTTCCACCCCTACGCGCTTGGCACTCCGGTGACTGTTGCGGTGCGCCCCGAGAAGGTGCGTCTCTGTCTCGATTATCGCGAGGATGGTGTCAATCAGCTGCGCGGCGTGGTCGAGGACATCGCCTATCTGGGCGATGTCTCCATCTATCGCATCCGCATCGACGCCGCGCTGCCACGCGTGCAGATGACCCTGACGAATATCCAGCCGCGCACCGAACAGGCGCTGACCTGGGACCAGGAGGTGGCTATCGAGTGGTCGCCAAACAGCGCCATGGCGTTGAGCGAATAGACCCGCGCGCCCAACCGGAGCCCTACCTCATGTCCACCGCTTCCGCCCCGCTGTCGCGCGACAGCCGCCTTAGCCGGTTTGTTAATATCGGCATTCCCTATGTCTGGCTCGGTATCTTTTTTTTGCTGCCGCTGCTCATCGTGCTGCGTATCAGCATCGCCGAGCCGGCGCTTGCCCAGCCACCCTACACAGCGCTCTGGGAATGGATCGATCAAGGCGTACTCCAGATCCACATCAACCTGCAGAATTTCATCCTGGTGTGGGAGGACAGCATCTATCTCGATGCCTTCCTCAATTCGCTCTGGGTGGCGCTGGTGTGCACCCTGCTCTGCCTGCTGCTCGGCTATCCCATGGCCTACGCCCTCGCCACCTCGCCCGAGCGCTGGCGCGTGCCCCTGCTCATGCTCATCATCTTGCCCTTCTGGACCTCCTTCCTGATCCGCGTCTATGCCTGGATCGGTATCCTCAAGCCGCAGGGGCTGCTCAACCATGCGCTCATGGGAATAGGCCTCATTGATGAGCCGCTCGCCATCCTGCATACCCAGATCGCGGTCTACATTGGCGTGGTCTATTCCTATCTGCCGTTCATGATTCTGCCGCTCTACGCCAATCTCACTCGCCTCGACCCAACCCTGCTGGAGGCCGCCGCCGATCTCGGTTGCCGTCCGCTGCGCGCCTTCTGGCGCGTGACCCTGCCGCTGTCGAGCGCCGGCATCGTGGCGGGCAGTATGCTGGTGTTCATTCCCGTGGTGGGCGAATTTGTCATCCCCGACCTGCTCGGCGGACCCGAGACGCTGATGGTCGGCAAATTGCTCTGGGGCGAATTCTTCGGCAACAAGGACTGGCCGCTCGCCTCGGCGCTCGCCGTGGTGTTACTGGCCCTCTTAGTGGTGCCTTTCGTACTCATGCAGCGCATCGAGCAGCGCATTGAGGAGGGCTCGCGATGAGCGGACGACATCCTGGCCGCTCACGCTGGCCGCTGTGGACCCTGCTAGCCTTCGGCTATGCCTTTCTCTACGTGCCCATCCTGCTGCTGATTCTCTACTCATTCAATGAATCGCGTCTGGTCACGGTCTGGTCGGGCTTCTCGCTTAAGTGGTATGGCGAACTGCTGCATAACCGTCAGTTGCTCGATGCCGCCTGGTTGAGCGTGCGTATCGCGGCGGTCAATGCCACGGTCGCTGTGGTGCTCGGCACACTCGCCGCCAATGCCCTGGTGCGTCACGGACGCTTTCGCGGGCGCACCGGTTTCGAGCTATTGCTCACCGCGCCCTTGGTCATGCCCGATGTGCTCATCGGCCTCTCTATGCTGCTGCTCTTTGTGGCCATGCAGCAGGGGTTTGGCTGGCCAGCGGGACGCGGCTTCACCACCATTGCCATCGCCCATATCACCTTCTCGACCGCCTATGTGGCCGTGGTGGTGCGCTCGCGCCTGGCGCAAATGGATGCCTCGCTCGAAGAGGCCGCCATGGATCTGGGCGCGCGTCCACTCAGCGTCTATGCACAGATTACCCTACCGCTCATCGCCCCTGCCCTGCTCTCGGGCTGGCTGTTGGCCTTCACGCTGTCGCTCGACGACCTGGTCATCGCAAGCTTTGTCTCAGGCCCCGGCTCGACCACCCTGCCGATGGTGGTCTATTCGAGCGTGCGCATGGGGGTATCGCCCCAGATCAATGCCTTGGCGACTCTCATCGTGGCCCTGGTGGCCTTCGCGGTTGTCATTGCCGGGCTCTCGATGCGTCAATCGCAGCGTAGCTCTTGAGCCGTCATCAGCGTTCGAGCGATCCAGCATCCAATACCCCGAGAGGGCACATGAAAAAGGCGGTGGAACCACAGGATTCCACCGCCTTGGTATGGCCTTGTTCAGCGGCGATCAGTCCACCAGGCGCCAGCGTTCATGCCGCTCAAGATAGGCCTCCTGCTCCGGGGTCAGGGCCACCTTTTCAGTGCCGGTGACCATGGGACGCACACCCTGAAAGAAGGAGTGTCCAATTGTCAGAAGATAGACATGCAGCACCACGAAGCCCGCGATAAACCAGGCCACGGCAATGTGCAGATTGGCAATGACCTCTAACCAAAAGGGCGCATTCGGCAGGCTTTCCCAGAAATTATAGGTGAGATAAATCAGGCCCGTGCCCCAGATCAGCGGAAAGACAATGGTCTTCAGGGATGCATAGGCCAGCGCCTGAAGCGGATTGAGACGTTGCGAGAGGCTTTTCTGATAGGGATGATGCTCGCCCTTGAAAACGCCATAGGTGTAGAAACGAGCCACCGCGATCAGACCCGAGATGCGTGGCAGAAAGAGCTTGTAATACCCCGTGGTGAAAAGCCAGAAGGTGGCGAACACCCATAGCAGCAACAGCGCCAGCGCCACAAAGGTATGCACCTTGACGGCTGTCTCGAAGCTGATGAGTGTGTGATTGCCGTTCATCGCCAATCCGGTAAAGAAGAGCGTGGCAATGGATCCAGCCTGCGACCAATGCCAGAGACGCTCAAATTTTGGATAGATGATGACGGTTCGCTCCTTGCAGCCCGGGCAGGACTCGATGCGAGGCTCGTTAGCGGAATGTTCGGCATGGGTCATGAGCGTGCTCCTTTTCCCTTGCGGGAAATCAGTCGGCGAGTTCCGGTCACGATGCGTATCGTCAGGTGTGTCATGACGCCAAGCACCATGAGGGCGAAAATGGCCATGCCAACAAGATTGCCCAGACTCAACGGCTGGGAGCCCGGCATGTAGAACCCCGTCAATCCGTCGAGGCGGCCATTCTCGGCATGACAGTCCTGACAGCCGAGCGCCTGATCGGCAGGGGCCACCATGTGCGTGATCGGCCAGTACATATGGGTATCAACAAAGCCGTAGTTACCGGAATATTCCAGCCCCGCGGCCTTCATGCCAGTGTCAATCGACTTGGACCAGTCGAAATTCGTCCAATAGGCGGTATCCGTGTCAGGCCCCCAGACCTGATTGAAAACCAGACGATTGAGGGCGGAATCGTAGGCCTGACGTCCTTCCATGCGCTTGAAGGGCCAGATCCGCGAATCCCTGTCATCGGAGCTGCCCGAGATGGAATTCACCTCGACGATGCTGTTGGGATCGATGGTTTTATAGGGCGTCGTGTACGAGATCTCGCCGTTGAACCAGGCGTAATACGGCACGACATCCTCGCCGTATTTGAAATCGCCCTTGGTGGCCAGATAGGTATGGAGTTGTTTCCCATCGCCCTGGGTATAGTCATCCAGATGCAGAGGATGACCGTGCTCGTCCATCTTGCCTGCCGTTGACCAGTCCCAGAAGGTTTTGGTGGCCACTCCACCGCGCGCGAAGGACGGAATGTGGCAGGTCTGACAGGCGACCCGATCGGCATGGTCGTTGAGCTTGATGCCGGTCAGGCTGAGCATCTCGTGCGGAGCGTCGCCGTGGCAGCTTTCGCAAGAGGCGACATCCTTTCGCGCAATACCCGGCTGGCCCAAGCCCAATGTATCGACAGCCGTCATGTGATAACGCGACCCTGCCAAGACATGCTTGTCGCTGCGATGACAGGTTTCACAACTGAAGTTCAGCCCGTCCTCGGCCATGTGAACATCGATCTCGCTGGTTGGATGCACCAGCGCCGAACTCAGATCACCATGCTTGACGTTATCGCCGCCACCGCCATAGAAGTGGCAGCTGCCGCAGTTCTCGCGAGAGGGTAGCCCAACGCTCCGGGCGGCCTGTTGCAGATCAACCACCCAGGACTTGGCCCCGGTGATGGTTTCGCCCTTGGCCTCCAGGGGCGGATGACCAGCGCCGGTCGAGAGCTTGGTGTACTGGCCCGATTGATCGTGACAGATTAGACAATCCACCCGCGCCTCATCGCTCGGCGGCGCCTCGCCCATGTCATCCCAGCCGTAGCCCACATGACAGGAGGTGCAACGCGGCTCGTTGGAAGCCACATTGCCGCAGAAGGCATTGAACACCTGACTCTTGCCCAGCAGTTGCCCGGTCACCGGATGGGCGTATTCCCATTTCCAGTGAATCGACTGCATGACCTGGCTGGCCGCCTCGGTGTGGCAGGACAAACAGGCCTTGGTTACCTCGGGGCCGCTCGCGAAATCCTGCTGGAGTTCCTCGAATTTTGAATGGTCTGCGGTCGTGTTCGAGGTCTGAAGCGCCACACTGACGCAGGGCGCGCCTCCAACAGCCAAGACCAAGGCCAGCAAGCCTGACCTGA
>JAFGTZ010000150.1 GCA_016938795.1 Chromatiaceae bacterium
GAATCCTCTGAGTCGGCGATGCGGTGGCTCTCATCGAGCCAGGCGCCGAGGTCGATGAGGCGGCAGCGTTCGCTGCAGAAGGGGCGCGAGGGCGATTGTGGACCCCAGTCAACCGGGGTGGCGCAGTGGGGGCAGGGAACCTGGAGTGTCATGGTTTTCAGAGTACGCAGCAGCTCAGCCGGAAGGGGATGTCATCGTCTGTCTGGGTGGGGCGTCCCGAGCGCTCGGCCCACATGAAGCGAATGCTGAAGCGGTTTCTATGGCCGCTGACCTCTGGATAGAGGCCGTCGAGTGCGTCGAGCCGGATGCGCAGAAGCTGGGGCGGCGCTGGGGTTTCGAGAGATTCCTGGAAGAAGCCGTTTTCGGCCACCAGGGAGCGCATGGGCGCACTGGTGCGGGTGAGCGAGAGCAGCAGGCGCACGGCCTCCTGGGTGGGTGTGAGATCGCTCAGCCAATGCGCGAGCCGGGTCTGGCGCGCCGCGCGCGGTTGCAGCAGCCAGTGATGAAAGTGGGGCAGATCGAAGCCGCAGCTTCCGCCGGGAATGCTGGTGCGCTGGGCAATGCTCTTGAGAAACTCATCCTCGCGCGCGCATTGACCAATGGGGCCATGAATGCCGTGAATCGCCGCGCTGGCCGCGCGCAGCTCGCCGAGCACCTGTTGCAAGGCGTCGGGATCGACACCGGCGCGGTTGGTCAGGCGTTCAAGGGTTTCGGTGGCGCGATCGAGTTCCTTCAGTAGCTCGCTCTTGACATCGGCGCGGGCGCTGATCAAGGCGATGTCGATCAGGGTTTCGATGGCGACTCGCGTGGCCCAGGGATCGTCCTCGTCGGCAAAACGCGCAAGTCGCTCGAACAGATGTTCGAGGCGCATGAAGGTGCGCATGCGCTCGTTCAACGGATGTTCGAAGATCGGCGCTTGGGGCACGAGAGCGGGTCCTCTGTGAACGGAACGTTATGGGCTTGACCGGGATTCTGCGGCTTTCACGTCAGGATGTCACGGCCTGCCGGGACTCTGAGCGTCCTGCTCAGCCAAGTCGCAGGGCATCCTTGTAGAAGCGCGGCACCGCCTCGGGGTCGCTGGTCATGAGGATGTTGTCGAGCAGCCAGGCCGGCATGCGCCGCTCCGTCACCATGCGCTCGAACTGGGCGCGCAGCCCGTTCCAGTAAAAGCCATCACCCGAGCCGTCGAAAAAGACCAGGGGGCCTGACTCGATGACGCCAAGCTTCATGTCGGTCAGCGTCAGACCAATCTCCTCCAGGGTGCCTACGCCGCCGAGCAGAAAGATGTGAAAGCTCGCAATCTCAAACCAGCGCTGGCGCGACTGGCGGCTGCGGCTCTGGAAGGTTTGATAGTAGTCGGCGGTCTCGTTCGGTTTCTGGTCGATGGTTTCGATGAAGCTCGATCCCACCAGTAGGCCCTGCTCCTGGGCCAGGGTGGTGACCTGCTGCATGGCGCCCGGACCGCCGCCGGTGAGGATGCTGATGTCCTCGCCGAAGAGTGTCTTGAGGTTGAGGATCAGCCGCTCGACCTGAACGACGGAGGCCTCCTTGAGCGGTCGGGTCGAGCCATAGAAGGCGAACACCAGGCTCGCGCGCAGACGCTCGATCTGCTCGGGACGGGTGAAATAGCCGCGCAGCCCGCGAAACACATGCCGGACGACATGGCGGCGCGCCTCGTTGCACCAGAAAACCTCGACGCCGAGCCCTTCGTAATCAGCGAGACGGCCATGGTCGCGACTGGAGAGAAAGGGGCCGTGCTCGAAGGAGGCGCGCCGGAAGAGGATGCGCCCGATGCGCTGGCGCAGCGCGGCGGCGCATATCTCGGTGTGCTCGATGAGGTTGGGAAAATAGCCGAGCAGCAGGGTGGCGCGCGCCCCGTCGGGCAGGGCATCGAGCACGCCGGTGCCGAGTTCGAGTCGGGTGTCGAGCCTTAAGCCCTCGGC
>JAFGTZ010000151.1 GCA_016938795.1 Chromatiaceae bacterium
GAGCGACTCGGCACCCTGGAACTCTGGAATGTCGCCATTCGTCCCGGCAAGCCGCTCGCCTTCGGCCACATTCAGGGCACACCGCTGCTCGGTTGTCCGGGCAATCCGGTCTCGCTCTTCGTGAGTTTCTGTCTCTTCGCCCGGCCGCTGCTGCTGCGCCTGCAAGGGGTGAGCGGCGATCTGGCGCCGCCTCGCCTGCGCCTGCGCGCGGGCTTCGAGTGGCCGCGCCCCGACAAGCGCCGCGAGTTCCATCGCGCCCGCATCGTCCGCAGCCCCGAGGGCGAGCCCGAGCTGGCCGTCTATCCAAGTCGCTCCTCGGCGCTCATCGGCTCGCTCACCTGGGCCGAGGGGCTGGTCGATCTTGCGCCCGGGCGCGTGGTTCGGCCCGGCGATGCGGTCGATTTCCTGTCCTTTGCGGAGTTGTTCCCCTCATGATCCGCATCCGCTATTTCGCCCGACTGCGCGAACGTCTCGGCTGTGATGAGGAATCACTTGCCCTGCCCGAGGGAGTCGCCACGCTCGCTGACTTGCTTGAGCATCTGCGCGCGCGCGATGCGCACTGGCGTGAGGCACTGGATGGCGAGCCTGCGCTGATGATGGCGCTTAATCAGGAACTCGCCCGCCCCGAATCAGCGCTTCAGGACGGTGACGAGGTGGCCTTTTTTCCGCCGGTGACGGGTGGATAAATGGCTTACAAGGAGACATCATCCTGAACATCCTCAGCAATCCAGGTCGCCAGATTGCTTCTGATGCGCCTCAAACGTTCATCGGCAATTGAGCCAATCGATCCAATCAGCAGCGCACCATCCAGTACCGCCAGACGTGAGAGACGCAACGCGCTTGGCGCCTTGAGCCCCGACGTCTCAAAGTCTGGATCGGACACGGCGATGATTTCATCGAGCCCCGGTTCCGCCTGATGCAACTGCGAGGAAATCATACAGACCAGCCAATCATCAAAGCGTCTCGATGCAGGCCGGATCAGCAACACCGGGCGTCGTTTCGAACCTGAAAGATTGGTGTTGGGGAAAGGCGTCAAAGCAATCCGGCCTGCACATTTCACTGCCAGTGCTCTTTTAAATCTGCATCGCTATAAACGATAGGGTCATCGTCCATGCCGCGCAGTGCCTGCTGCATCGACAGTTCAGCAAATTCTTGTTCATTCCAGGTGTCGATAGCCGGAGTTGAATGCGTAAAACGCAGCGTGAGGTAATCAACAAAGTCGAAAACCTCACGCTGTTTTTCGCCAGGCAGCTGTTTGATTTTTTCAACGAGTTCAGTGTAGCTCATGGCTCTTAACCTCAAAATTTTCGGTCAATCTGAGCGCGCTGGCTGATTGGGAGGTGTGGGAGTTAGTCGGGGCGCGACCTGCGCGCCCCTGACCCAGCCTCAGCCCGTCGCGGTGCGAATCCACTCCACCCGCTTGCGCATCACCCCGTAGTAGACCACCGGGATGACCACCAGGGTCAGCACCGTGGAGACGAAGAGGCCGAAGAGCAGCGCCACCGCGAGTCCCGAGAAGATGGGATCGTCGAGGATGAAGACCGCGCCGGCCATGGCCGCCACGGCGGTGAGCGCGATGGGTCGGGCGCGCACCACGGCCGAGTCGATCACCGCCTGCTCGAACGCCTTGCCCTCGCGCACCTGCTGGTTGATGAAATCGACCAGCAGGATGGAGTTGCGCACGATGATGCCGGCGAGCGCGATCATGCCAATCATGGAGGTAGCGGTGAACTGGGCGCCGAGCAGGGCATGTCCGGGCAGGATGCCGATGATGGTGAGCGGAATGGGCGCCATGATGACCAACGGCACCAGATAGCTTCTGAACTGCGCCACCACCAGCAGATAGATGAGCACCAGTCCGACCCCATAGGCCGTACCCATGTCGCGGAAGGTTTCGTAGGTCACCTGCCACTCGCCATCCCACTTGAGACTGAACTCGTCGGGATTCTCGGGCTGACTCAGGAACCATTGTTCGATGCCCGCATCGAGCGCGCCCGAGACGGCGAACATGCCGTAGAGCGGGCTGTCAGTGTCTCCGGCCATGTCGGCGGTGACATAGACCACGGGCAGCAGATCCTTGTGATAGATGCTGTGACTGCGGCGACTCTCGACCACCCGCACCACCTCGGAGAGCGGCACCAGGGCGCCCGTGGCGGCGCGCACCCGCAGCGCCAGCACCTGCTCCAGATCGGCCTTGTCGGCCTCGCTGTATTCCACCCGGATGGGCACGGCGTACTTGACGCTCGCGCCGTGCAGATAGCTCATGTCCTCGCCCTCGATCACCGTGCCCAAGGCGCTCGCGATGCTCGCCTGCGAGACCCCGAGACGCGCCGCCTTGGAGCGATCGACCTCCAGCACCAGCTTGGGTGCGGGATATTCGACCGAGTCGTCGATATCCACGATGTCGGGCGTGGCGGCCAAGACCTCGCGCACCTGGCGCGCAACCTCGATCTGGCCGCCATAGTCGATGCCATAGATCTCGGCCACCAGGGGCGAGAGCACCGGCGGGCCGGGCGGAATCTCGACGATCTTGGCGATGCCGCCATGGCGCTCAGCGATGGCCTGGAGCGGCTCGCGCAGCTCCAGCGCGATGGCGTGGCTCTTGCGGTCGCGATGGTGGCTATCGACCAGATTCACCTGCAGATCACCCAGATGCGCGCCTTCGCGCAGATAGTACTGGCGCACCAGACCGTTGAAGTTGATGGGCGCGGCGGTGCCGGCGTAGCGCTGGTAGTTGCTCACCTCATCCACCCCGGCGAGATAAGCGCCCATCTCGTCGAGCACCCGCGCGGTCTGCTCCAGGCTGGCGCCCTCGGGCATGTCGAGCACCACCTGAAACTCGCTCTTGTTGTCGAAGGGCAGCATCTTGAGGATGACCGCCCGGTTGACCACCAGGAGCACCGAGGCGGCGATGAGCAGGAGCACCCCGGCGAGCAGCAGCCAGCGGTTGATGAGTCCGCGCCGCCCGGCGAGGAAGGGCCGGATCACGGCCGTGAAGAGTGCCGCGAGCCGCCCGCCGCCGTGCTCCTCCTCGCCATGGCCGCCGCTGTGCGCGCGCGCGAGCAGGGCGCGACTCATCCAGGGCGTGAAGACAAAGGCCACCACGAGCGAGATGAGCATGCCGAGCGAGGCGTTAATGGGGATGGGGCTCATGTAGGGCCCCATGAGCCCGCTCACGAAGGCCATGGGCAGGAGCGCCGCGATGACCGTGAAGGTGGCCAGAATGGTCGGCCCGCCCACCTCATCGACCGCCACCGGGATGAGATCGAGCAGGGCGCGCGCGCGCATGGCCAGATGCCGGTGGATGTTCTCGACCACCACGATGGCGTCATCGACCAGAATGCCGATGGAGAAGATGAGCGCGAAGAGCGAGACGCGGTTCAGCGTGAAACCCCAGGCCCAGGAGGCGAAGAGGGTGAGCATGAGGGTGACGATGACCGCCGCGCCCACGATGATGGCCTCGCGCCAGCCGATGGCGAGCCACACCAGGGCGATGACCGAGGCGGTGGCAAACACCAGCTTGGTGATGAGCTTGCGCGCCTTGTAGTCGGCGGTTTCGCCATAGTTGCGCGTGATGGTCACCTCGACCTGATCGGGGATGTAGAGCCCGCGCAACTGTTCAAAACGCTCGATGACGCGCTCAGCCACATCGACCGCATTCACCCCCGGCTGCTTGGCCACGGCAATGGTCACGGCGGGCCTGGGCGTGACGGGGATAACGCCATCCTCGGGCGCACCCGCACCCGCGCCCATGAGCACCGAGGTCTCGGGCTGGTCGGGGCCGCGCTCGATGCGCGCCACGTCGCGCAGATAGACAGGCCGGTCGCCATGCAGGCCCACCACCAGGTCGCCAATCTCCTCGGCGCTGGAGAGGAAGGTTCCGGCCTGAATGAGCAGCTCCTGGTTGTCGCGGGTCACGGCCAGGGTGTCGCGACTGCGGTTGTTGGCCTGAAGGGCCTGGCGCAGATCGGCCAGATCGATGCCGTAACCGGCCAGCGCCTGCGGATCGAGCAGCACGCGCACCAGTTGCTCGGGCGCGCCGATGGTGTAGATGTCGCGGGTACCGGGCACGCGCTTGAGCTGCTGCTCCAGGGTGTGCGCCACCTGCCCGAGCTCAAAGGCGCCTTGCCCGGGATCGCGCGACCAGAGCGTGGCGGTGAGGATGGGCACATCGTCGATGCCCTTGGGCTTGACGATGGGTGTGCCCACACCCAGGTTCGGCGGCAGCCAGTCCTGATTGGCCATCACCTTGCTGAACAGCCGCACCACCGCGTCGGTGTTGTCCTCGCCCACCTGATACTGCACGGTGAGGATGGCCATGCCGGGGCGCGAGACCGAATAGACGTGCTCGATGCCCTGAATCTCGGAGAGCACCTGCTCGGCGGGGCCGGCCACCAGATGCTCGATCTCGCTGGCCGAGGCGCCGGGGTAGGGGATGAAGATATCGGCGAAGGTCACGTCGATCTGCGGCTCCTCCTCGCGCGGCGTGACCAGAATGGCAAAGAGCCCGAGCAAAAGCCCCATCAGGGCCAGCAGCGGGGTGATGGCGCTGTTTTGAAAGCGCGCGGCGATGGCGCCGGACAGCCCGAGACGCTCACTCATGACCCGCGCCCTCCGCCGCCGCCTCGTGCTGCGCCCGCAGCGCAAGCCCGGCGGCGATGGGATCGAGCGCCACGCGCTCGCCCGCCTCCAGCCCGGCGAGCACCACCACCGCATCGCCCAGTGCGCGCCCGAGCCGCACCTGACGCAGACCGACCTGCCCCGCCTCGTCCACCACATAGAGCGCGGTCAGCTCGGAGCGGCGCACCACCGCCTCGGCGGGCGCCACCAGCTCCTCGCGCGCGCCGACCTCGAAACCGGTCTTGACCAACATGCCGGGAAAGAGCGCGGGCAGATTGGGCGGCAGATCGAGGCGCACCTTGAAGGTGTTGGAGCCCAGATCGGCGAAGGGAAAGACCGTGATGCGCGTGCTCTCCACCGGCTCGCCCTCGTCAAGATAGACCCGCGCGGCGCCGCCCGCGCGTACCGAGGCGATGATGCTCTGGGGCACATCGACGATGACCCGCAGCTGATCGAGCGAGATGCCGGTCATCACCGGCTGGCCCGGCGCGAGCGTCTCGCCAAGCTCCACATGACGATGGGTGACGATGCCCGAGTAGGGCGCGCGGATCTGGGTATAGTCGAGCTGTTCGCGGGCCTGCTCCAGGCCGGCGCTGGCCGCCTCCAGCGCGGCCTGGGCAGCGGTCAGATCGGCCACGGCCTGATCCATGGCCGATTCAGACACGTTCTTCTGGCGATAGAGATTGCTGATGCGCGCATGTTCCTCGCGCGCCTGATCCAGGCGCGCCTCGGCGGCCTTGAGTTCGGCGCCAGCCTGGGCGACGCGGGTGCGATGCTCGGTATCCTTGATGCGCGCCACCACGCTGTCCTTCTCAACAAAGTCATCCACATCGAACAGAATCTCGCGCACCTGCCCTTGGGTTTGGGCCGATACCGTGGTGCGATTGATCGCCTCGACGATGCCATCGAGACGGTACTCACGCGCCAGCTCGCGCATCTCAACGCGCTGGGTGACAAGCTCGGCGGACTGGACGGGCAGGGCGCTCAGCGCACCCAGCAGCAGCAACAGACGCATGGAAGACATGGGGATCACCTAAAATATTAGAATATCCTTATATTAGTGAATCGGGCGCATCGTTCAAGCCCAATCGGCACAGTCAAAGGATTGCAAATCCATGACGGGCTTTATACCGTAGCCCCGCCGCGTCCAGCGCCGCGCCCAGCGCCGCACTCGGGACAGCACCAGCATAACGATAAGCGCCACATCGCGCCCAGCCGAGGACAGCCACGTGAGCCAATGGTCCGAAGACCTCATTCCCATCGACCGCGTCCACACCCTGGACGATCTCTTCATGCAGCGGGTGAACCGCTCGCCGCAGCGATTGGCCTATCGTTTCTTCGAGCGCGATCAGGGCTGGCGCGATCTGAGCTGGGCAGACATGGGCGAAGCCGTAGCGCGCTGGCGCGCCGCGCTCGCGGGCGAGACGCTGGAGCCCGGTGATCGGGTGGCCATGGTGCTGCGCAACTGTCCCGAATGGGTGATGTTCGATCAGGCCGCGCTCGCGCTCGGGCTGGTCACGGTGCCACTCTACACCGACGACCGCCCCGAAAACGCCGCCTATATCCTCCAGGACGCGGCGGTCAAGGTGCTGCTGGTGCAGGACGCCGGACGCTGGAAACGCCTGGCCGAGGCGGTGGGCGATGCCGCCTGGCCGCTGTGTGTGGTCATTCTGGAGTCGAGCGCCGCCGCGCGCGAGCTGGCCGAGCGCGACCCGCGCGTGACGCTGGCCGAGCACTGGCTGCCCGAGCAGGCCCCGGCCCTTGCCCCGCGCGAGGGCGGCAAGGGGCAGGATCTGGCCACCATCGTCTACACCTCGGGCACCACGGGCCGGCCCAAGGGGGTCATGCTCAGCCATCGCAACATCCTCACCAATGCCCACGCCGGGCTCACCCTGATCGATGTCTATGGCGAGGATATGTTTCTCTCCTTTCTGCCGCTGTCGCACATGCTCGAACGCACCGGCAGCTACTATCTGCCCATGATGGCCGGCGCCAGCGTGGCCTACGCGCGCTCGGTCAGTCAGCTTGCGGAGGATCTTCAGACCATCCGTCCAACCCTGATGATCGCCGTGCCGCGTGTTTTCGAGCGCATCTATCAGCGCATTCTCGATCAGCTCGACCGACGCCCGGCGCCGGCGCGCTGGATCTTTCACGCCGCCGTGGCCGCCGGCTGGCGCGACTTTCTGCGCCGACAGGGCCGCGCCGGCTGGCATCCCTGGCTGTTGCTCTGGCCGCTGCTCAGACGCAAGGTGGCCGCGCGCGTGCTCGATCGGCTTGGCGGTCGGCTGCGCGCCACGGTGAGCGGCGGGGCCGCCTTGCCCTTCGGGGTGGCGCGCACCTTCATCGGGCTGGGCCTGCCGCTCCTGCAAGGCTACGGACTCACCGAAACCAGCCCGATCATCAGCGTCAACACGCTCAAGTCGAACGTCCCCGAGAGCGTCGGTGTCCCCATCCGCGGCATCCAGGTGCGCATCGGCAGCGATGACGAGCTGCTGGTGAAGGGCGACAACGTCATGCTCGGCTACTGGAACAACCACGCCGCCACCACCCGGGTGCTCAATCACGACGGCTGGCTGCACACCGGCGATCAGGCGCGCATCGAGCAGGGCCATATCCACATCACCGGACGGCTCAAGGACATCCTGGTGCTCTCCAACGGCGAAAAGGTGCCGCCCGCCGACATGGAAATGGCCATCGCCCTGGATCCGCTGGTTGAGCAGGTGCTGGTGCTCGGCGAGGGCCATGCCTATCTCAGCGCCCTGCTGGTGCTCAACGCCGAGCTGTGGCCCGCGTTCGCCGAAGCGTTCGGTCTCGACCCCCAGGATGCGGCCAGCCTCAAGGATCCGCGTCTGGTCAAGGAGGTGCTCAAGCGCATCCGCCACGCGCTGCGCGACTTTCCGGGCTACGCCAAGGTGCGCCGCATCACCCTGCTGCTCGAACCCTGGACCATCGACAACGGACTGCTCACCCCCACGCTCAAGGTACGCCGCGCCAAGGTCATCGAATACCACGGCGAGGCCATCGAGCGCATGTTCAGCCTGGATCCCGAGCTTGCCTAAGCCAGGCAGTGCGCATAGAATCATCTTCCTTCGCGGGTGTAGTTCAATGGTAGAACCTCAGCTTCCCAAGCTGATGACGTGGGTTCGATTCCCATCACCCGCTCCATCTTCGTGCGCATGACCGCCTCATCACTCCTTCCAGCCGATCCCGCACCCGAGCCCTGGACGCCTGCGGCCTTTTCCGAGCAGGTGCTGCGCTGGTTCGA
>JAFGTZ010000152.1 GCA_016938795.1 Chromatiaceae bacterium
CTGGTGTCGGTCTCAATCTTTAAGTACCGGATTCTGTTAAAATTGCCGGTTTGCTATATTGCGTGAAGCATTTATGACTCAGTCGCGACTCAACACAACGGAAGAGATCATCGCTGATCTGCGCGCCGGGCGCATGGTGGTGATCATGGATGACGAGGATCGCGAGAACGAGGGCGATTTGCTGCTCGCCGCTGATTGCGTCACGCCCGAGGCGATCAACTTCATGGCGAAATACGGCCGTGGGCTCATCTGCCTGACCCTGACCCGCGAGCGCTGCGCGCAATTGCGCCTGCCGCTCATGGTCAACGAGAATCGCGCCGCCCATGCCACGGCCTTTACCCTCTCGATCGAGGCCGCGCACGGCGTGACCACCGGGATTTCCGCCGCAGATCGGGCCACCACCATCCGCGCCGCTGTCGCTCCCGAGGCCAGTCCGCGCGATCTGGTGCAGCCGGGGCATATCTTTCCGCTCATGGCCCAGCCGGGCGGCGTGCTGGTGCGCGCCGGTCACACCGAGGCCGGCTGCGATCTGGCGCGTCTGGCCGGCTTTACCCCGGCGGCGGTCATCGTTGAGATTCTCAACGAGGATGGCAGCATGGCGCGGCGCCCCGACCTGGAGCAGTTCGCCGAGACACATGGCCTGAAGATTGGCACCATCGCCGATCTAATCCACTATCGCGTGCGCCACGAGAAGGCGGTGCGGCGCGAGTACAGCTGCGCGCTGCCGACCCAGCACGGCACCTTTCAGTTAGTCGCCTATCGTGACACCATTGATCACGAGCTGCATCTGGCCCTGACCCTAGGCGAGATCCAGCCCGAGCGTCCGACCCTGGTGCGGGTGCATCTGCAAAACAGCCTCTGCGATCTGTTCAGCCCGATCCATCAGGCCTGCGGCTGGCCACTCGACGCCGTGCTGCGCCAGATCGCCGAGGCAGGCGAGGGCGTCATCGTGGTCTTGCGCAATCGCGACAGCGCCGATGACCTGCTGGCGCGGTTGAAGGATCTGAGCGCCCAGGCGAGCGAGGAGGACGGTCTCGCGCGGCGCGAGGATGGCTGTGAGCTGCGTACCTATGGCATCGGGGCGCAGATCCTCTCCGATCTTGGCGTGCGCCGAATGCGCGTCATGAGCGCCCCGAAATGCATGCATGCCATCTCCGGTTTCGATCTGGAGGTGGTGGAATACACTGGCGGTCGCCAGTTTCAAGAGAACACCTAAATCATGAGCATCCAAACAATCGAGGGCACCTTGCGTGCCGATGGCGCCCGCTTCTGTCTGGTGGTGTCGCGCTGGAACAGCTTTATCGTCGAGCATCTGGAAAAAGGCGCCATCGACGCCCTGCGCCGTCATGGCGCCCAGGATGCCGACATGCAGGTGGTGCGTGTGCCCGGCGCCTTCGAGATGCCGGTGGCGATCAATCGCATCGCCGCCAAGGGCGGCTTTGATGCCATCGTGGCGCTCGGCGCGGTGATTCGGGGCGGTACGCCGCATTTCGAGTATGTGGCCGGCGAGTGCGTCAAGGGCATCGCCCAGGTCAGTCTGCAACATGGCGTTCCGGTCGCCTTTGGCGTGCTTACCGTGGACAGCATCGAGCAGGCCATCGAGCGCGCCGGCACCAAGGCCGGCAACAAGGGTGCCGAGGCGGCGCTCTCGGCGCTCGAAATGGTCGATCTGATGAGGCAGTTGGGCTGAGATGGTCGGACCACGCACCCAGGCGCGTCGTTACGCGGCGCTCGCGCTCTATCAGTGGGCCCTCACCGGTGAGGATCCGCGCGCCATCAAGCATCATCTGCTCGACGATCCCGACTGGCTCGACGCCGTGGCGCGCTCGCTGAGCGGTATCGACGAGGACGAAACGCTCGATCAGCGGGATCGCTTTCCCTTCAACGCCGAGCTGCTCGACCAGCTTCTCACCGGCGTGCCTGATCGGATCGAGCCAATCGACGCACAGCTTGAGCGCTTTCTTGACCGGCCCATCAGCCAGGTCGATCCGGTGGAACTGGCCATCCTGCGTCTTGGCGCCTTCGAAATTCTCTTCTCGCCCTCCATTCCCGATCGGGTCGCCATCAACGAGGCCATCGAGCTGACCAAGCTGCTCGGCGCGCACGAGGGCCATCGCTACGTGAATGGCGTGCTCGACAAGATTGCCCGCCACCATGCCGTGGCGGCGCGCCGTGCCGCTGAGGCGAGCGATGATCCAGCCGCCTGAGGCGGTCGAGCGCGGCGCCGGACTCTCCGAGTTCGACCTCATCCGCACCTTTTTCGCCGACCTTGGCGCACCGCGTGCCGATGTGGCGCTGGGGGTCGGCGACGACTGCGCCCTGCTTGAGGTGCCGCCGGGGCATCAGCTCGCGGTGAGCCTCGATACCCTCACGGCCGGGGTGCATTTTTTTGCCGACTGCGATCCGGTCGCCATCGGTCACAAGGCCCTGGCGGTGGGGCTGAGCGATCTGGCCGCCATGGGCGCCGAGCCTGCCTGGGCCACCCTGGCGCTGAGCCTGCCCGAGGTGGATGCGACCTGGTTGCGAGGGCTGCGCGAAGGTCTGGGGGCTCTGGCCGAGGCGCACCGGGTGCGTCTGGTGGGCGGCGATACCAC
>JAFGTZ010000153.1 GCA_016938795.1 Chromatiaceae bacterium
AGTCGCGCATGGACAGGACTCTACAGGATTTTGGAGACGGTGGCACCGGGGAGCGTCAGCGAAAAATCTGTATGAGATTGGTATAATAACGGCATGTCGCCGTGCCGAATCGGAAAGACGCGGCATTCCAGACGGATGAGTGGGGTGATGTAGATCCGAACCTGATCGATATGCGGATCGAGTCGCGTGGCAATGCGTCGGCTCCAGGGTGCGACACCCTGAACCCGATAGATGACGACGCAACTATCCCAATAGATCCGGCTCATGGTTCCCCCCAACTCGCACGCTCCTCGGCCAGATAGGCGTCGATCTCCTCGCGCGTGTAGCGCCGTTGCAACGGATGAGCATCCAGTTGCTGAAAGAAGTCTTTCAACGACGTGCTGTCGTTTGGTACGGATCGCTCGGGTACGAGCACAATCACCTCTGCCTCTCCATCCGGCGTATCGGGCGGCAGATCCAATTCGAGCCGACGGCGGCTATCGATGGTGACATTGAGTTTCAGGGCATACATGGTCGTATCCTCGCTGGCGGTTTCGTGATCAGGCCGATGGCTTCTGCCGCAGCACCTGGATTTGTGCCTGACGTTCGCGTTTCTTTTTGCTTGCCGGCCAGCCGATGTAGCCATAGATCTCCTCGGCCAGATCGGCCAGGGCTACAGAGTCCTCTGCCTGCCAAGAATCCGGCAGACGTGAGTGCAGCGGGACATTGGGTGGCTGTTCATCAATGAGGAAGCCAAGCATGAGCAGGAACTGGGGCTAGCGCGGCAATGAGCGACTCGATCATTCAGCATTGCGCATACTCGCGCAGCCTGGACCTGGAGTGGACTTCGCAAGATCCACGCCGCTCCCGTTTTAACCGATGATCAGCCGTCATAAATGTCCCGCGCCCGCTTAGCGGACTTGCCGGGCGGCTCCTCCCACCACCCTGCTGCCTGCCAGCGCGAGCGAATAACCTCCAGCGCCTCGGCCTTGAGTGCCGCATCTGTGAGCGCCGCCCATTTAGCCGCCAGCCCCTTGCTGCGCAGCACCTCCTCGGGCTTGGTCTTGTTCTGCTGGGCCAAGTGGACAAGGGTGTCCTCGACCCAGGCACAGACCGGTCCCGCCGGTGTCTTGCAGTCGGAATCGAACAGCCCGTAGCCGGTGCGCGTCTTGGCGCCGATCCCGCGTTGGGAGAGCGCCGCAATCAGCATCTGTTCGGCCAGGTCCAGCCAGGCGGGCGGCCCTTCCAGCACGAACAGGAAATTTCCCTGGACCGCAATCTGGGCATTGGGGATGGGACTGTCGAAATCGGTGGCCGGCCTGCGGCCCTCGTTCCCGTAATAGTCAGAATGATGGGTGGTGACGATTTCCTCGACCAAGGGACGTTCGGCGGAACCCGGTACCCACCAGGCATCGTGGAAGGTCACCAGCCCCGACAACCCTTGCGGATAGGAGGCGTCCGGCGTGGGATCGGCCGCCGCGCCGAAGAGTTCGGTGATGACCTCGGGGTGTTGACCCGCAAAGGGGCTAGCGCACACGTGCGCCCGCACCACACCCTTGACGCTGGAACCGGGGATATAGGGCATCCCGTAGCTGTGGCTGATGGCGCACCCCGTTTCCAGCATCCCGCCGCCGGTCAGACCGATGAAGAGGCGCGATTCGAGCGCGAGTTCGATCTGGCAAAAGCGCATGGTGTCCGCCGTGGCGGCCCGCCAGCGCTGATAGGCGTTGTGATAGAAGGGTGTGGGCGTGATGCCGCAGATCCGTTGCAGATGCCGGGTCTTGGCTTCACGGCCCTCTTCGGTGTCCTGGTCGTAAACCGGGTAACCGCGCTGGATCAAAAGTCCGGGATGCGCCTCATTGGCCGCACGATACAGCGGGCGCAACGCCGTGCGCATGAGTTGGGTTGCCATGCTCTAGTTCCCCTGCTGTTCCGTATTTTGTTCCACGGCTGCGCCCGTGGCATCGACCCTCAGCACGCCCTGCACATAACGCTTGATCCAGCCCGAGGCATCCAGCGCCGCGCGCGTAAGTTTCAGCGTCTGGGCCAGATCCGTGCCGATGATCGCCGTATGTAGCGCCGTATGGTCGGGAACATCGAGCGCCCCGCCGGCGCGCAGCACCTCCTTCAGATCATCGAGCAGCATCAAATGCTCGGGGGCGCTGGCCCCCTTGGCCAGCAGAAAGCCCGTGGCCTGAGCCAGACCGTTCTGCAGGATCATCCCCGGCAGCTTGTGGGCGATGGCGCCGTACTTCTTCTGGTTGTCGGCATTCTGGCGCGCCGTGACCCGCTCATAGGCCGCCGTTGCCACGCGATGACTGCGAATCATGCGCCCGCCTCCTGTGTCAGCAACCGTACCAGACCGCGCCCGACACCGGCCTGTCCGCCGAGTTGCAGCAGCGCGCCTTTCGCCAGGGGCAGCTTGTCGCGCACGGCGTTCGCCAATTCCGCAGCGGCGCGTGGCTGTTTGGGCTCGTTGGAGTCGCTCAGCGCATAGAGCCCCCAGAGTATTGACTCGGCGGGCAGATGCTCCTCGAACCAGAGTGCGCCCTTCTTCACCGTGCCCGTGTTCTGGTCGATGCTGATGCGGGTGCGCAGTTCCGTGGCCGTCTCGCTCAGATAGCCGAGGATGTCGTCCGGCAGGATGGCGAAGCGTTCGCTGAAGTCACGCTGCCCGGTGCCGTCGCCCGGATGAATGAGCGCGGCAATGGTCGTGGCCCACTCCTGCGTCAGGGCATTGCGTTGCGCTCCCAGATCGAGGTCTTCGAGCACCAGGGTGTTGTCGAGCAGGTTGACCGAATCGGTCGGGACCAGGGCGTGATTCTTCCCCGCAGGCTTGGGAGGAAGCTCAGGGGTCTTCAGACCTACATCCGCCAGATCGCGCGCATAGCGGCGCAGGATAAAAGGCGAGGTCACATAGCAGAGGATGCCGGCTAGCGCCCGCACCGGCATCACCAGCAAATGCGCGTCACCGACCGCCAGCGCGCCGGCGAAGCTGCTGGCGTTGTCCTTGATGGTCCGGGGGCCGAACAGCGCGCGTTCGAGGTCGGTATCGCGCGCGCCGATCTCCTGACGCAGGACACCGCGCAAGGTGGAGCCGGGCACGATGGGCAGTTGCGTGGCACGGGCGCGGGCGATGGGCAGATCGACCACGCCGACCGACTGGCCGGTTCCGCAGTGGAGCGCCGAGAGGGTATGCAGATGAAAGAGTCGCGAATGCATGATGTCGTCCTTTGGCCGGCAATTCGGAAATATCAGGTTCAGTCGATCGGGGTCCAGGGTGCGGGCAGGGCCAGGCCGAAACCGTCTCGCCGGTCCTGTCTCTCGTCGCACAGGCTGGCCAGCCACAACGGATCCAGCGCCTCGGACGACGGGCAGTCGAGCAGGCGGAACCAATAGGTTGCTCCCGCTCCCACCAGCTTGCGGGTCGGGCGCGGTTCCTGACGGAGCAGATCCCAGCCCGAATGCGGCTGCCAGCGCGCGATGGCGGCAGCCACCAGTTGCAGCCGCACACCGGGGGCGCACGGCGGCTCGCCGGTGAGCTGATCGTCGAGCCAGCCGGGGCGATAGCCCGCTGCAAAAGCGCCGGGGGTGAGCAGGGTCAGGGTCAGACCACCGGCCTGCTGGATGTCCTGAAACCAAGTGCCCGGCGCAACCGGCCAAGCCGACTCCGGCTCCGGGTGCAGACGCGCCAGACGCCGTTCACCGCCCAGATGCACCAGACCGGCGGGCAGCGGCTCGGCACAGCGTGCGAGCAGGCGCAGACGCGGGGCCTCGGGCTTCTCCAGCCACGGGTTGTCCGGCTCCAGATCCAGCCCCTCGGTCTGGAACAAGCGCCCGGACTCTGCCGCCTGGGTCTTGGTGTCGATGGCGACATGGGTGCGCCGATCCCCGGACGGCGGGGACCAGCCGCGTTCGGTCAGGCGCTTGTGGTCGAGCGGCTGGCCTTGGCGAAAGGCGAGCAGATCCTCCCAGTCCCACCAGCGCGGGCCGCTGCTGGCCTTGACCTTTTCATCGACGGTCAGGCACACCGGAAGCAATTCGGCGGGGAGATCGGAACCGCAACCCTTGGTCACTGGGGCTGGCTCGGCGCGCACGCAGCGGGCCTTTTCGGCATGTCCGAAATAATGCGCGTCCGCTGGCTTGGGAACGAGCATGCTGACAATCTTTCCGTCGCCATCGACCCGCGTGAGCAGCGGACCGGTCACCGCCAGTTCGGCCAGCTTCGGGCCGAACGCTTTCTGATTGGCCCGCGCCCAGGCCGTGCGCAGACAGCCAGCCAGGGTCGAGGGTGGCGGGAAGCGCGCCGGATCGGCGCCGGTCTGGGCATCGAAGGGACGACCTGAACGGATGATGAGGGGCGCGAGCGGCTCCAGGCTCACCACCGGGCTGGGGGCCGCCGAGGGAGCCGGGCGGCGCTGTGCGAGCGCGGCGGGCAGGACGCTGGGCTGTTCCTGTCTTGTCTTCGGTTGACCCCGGTTCTGCCTGTCGTAGCGAACCTTGCCTTGACGCTTGGGCTTAGCCATGGTCTTGCACCTCCGCGTGCTCGGGCAGCCAATCGGGGGTCAGCATGTGTTCCAGCGGCCAGGGGCAATCGAGCGGCAGATCGGATCGCCCCGTCTCGCGCACGGCCAGATCGCGCCCGTCGCTCCAGGCATCCGCAAACCAATCGGGATCGGAGAGGGTGCGTTTCAGGCTGGGCGTGCGTTTCAGGCGGCGAGCGATGGCCTGACGCTGGGTGCGGATGCTCGATTCCCAGTTTGCACCGCGCCGCTCAGGCTGATAGGCCCATTTCAGCAGGTGCCCGATCAGGATGCTCAGGCGGCTGATCAGCTCGCGCTGTTCGCTTTTCCCCACGTCCTCAATCTCCTCGGCCAGGTGCTCCAGATCGAGCCGGTCGAAACGACCGGCGCGCAATGCCTCAGCCTGTTCCTTGGTCCAGGCGACGATGTCGTGATCGTAGAGGGTGGATGACGCAGTCATTGGTCGCGTACTCCCAGATCGGCGACGGCGCGGGCGGAGAGCCAGCGCGCCAGAATCAAGGTGTCGGCCAGGGTGGCCAGCGATTGGCGACGAGATGCCGTGAGGATCACGGTGCGTTGCTCTGTCTTCAGCGCTTCAGACCCGCCCCGATCCTGGGCTCGGTCGAGCATCCGCGCGACCTCGGCTGCACGCATGCCGTGCGCGGACGGACTCTCATCCTCACGCATCCAGGCCAAACGCCGGTCGATGGCGCGTAGATCGTAGGCCACGCGGCTTGACAGTTGGCCGTCGCGATAGGCGGCGGTGAAGGCCTCAAGCTCGGCGAGCGCCGCGCGGTCGTCCCAGTTGGCCCGCCATTCCAGTTCGCCGCCGGAGCGAATCCCCAGCACGATGGCCAGGGCATTGCGCGGCCTCTTCTCGCCATCGCCCTTGGCCAGATGCTCGGCGTGAGCGGCCCGCTTGCGCAAGGCGCCCAGCGGTTCCATCAGATGCCCGATGGCCAGCCCGACCGAGAGCGTTGGATGCTCGGCGGCCTCGAGCCCGAGCGACTCGGCCACCGGCTTGAGTGCCGTCGCGAAGGCCTCGGCTAGCGTCCGCGCGCAGGCGAAGGCGTCGGGCAAGGGCAGCAGGGCCAGTACGTCGTCGCCGCCGGAATAGATGGCATGGCCGTGATGCTCGCGCACCCGTTCGCGGACGCTGGAGGCAAAGCCATGCAGCGCCTGGGAGATGGCCCGTGAATCCGCCGTCTGCCTGGCCCGTTGCAGCAGTGCGCCCATGCGGTCGCCGTCGGCCTTGAGGATCACGGCATAGGGCGCGGGTGCGCCGACCGACTCAGGCAGCGACCGCATCACCTTTCGCAGCTTCAAGAGTGCTTCGCGTTCCTGCGGCTCGGCCGCGTCCTCGCCCGTGGCCGCCAGTGCATTGTCGAGGCGGAAGTCATAGAGCATCTGGGCATCGTAGGGGAGCGCGTCGTAGGCGCCCCGGTTGCCTCTGACACGGGTTGCCAAACCCAACCCAACAAGCGGTTCATAAGCGGCGCTCAGGTCGCTCAGGGCCTGCTGCTGCTCGGCCTCAAGCGTGCGGATCCAGGGATCGGCGGCGATACGCGCGTAAGGGGTGAACTGCTCGACCGTGCCGGCCATCCGCTTCATCACGCCCAGGGCATCGAGCTGCTCGCCGCGCGAGAGGCCGAGCTGACGGCGATCCCGATGTCCCTCGGGCCAATCCTCGGGCTTGGGCAACACGGTTTCCAGCGCCCCATCGAGCGAGCACTTCGGCAGGCCCGGTGTGGTCAGGGCTGGGGCAGGACTGAAGTCGCGCGTGGCCTTGCGCGCGGCCAGGGTCGCGCCGAGCCGGGCACTGGCCTGTTGGTAGCCGTCCGCTCCAGCGGGAATCTCGGTCCAGGCGGCGAATTCTTCCAGCAGGTCGCCGATCTGCGCCTGCCAGACCTCGTCGCGCAGTTTGACACTGAGCTTGCGCCGCGCCTGTTCACCCAGCTCGATCAGACGCCGGGCGGCAGCCTGCTTGGCCTGCTCACAGAGGGCGCGGGCGGCGTCGGCATCCGGTAACTGCACCTCAGCGCGCAGAATATTGGCGATGTTGGCACTGTCGCCCGGCTCCTGTTGCGGCTGGAGTTCCTCGTCCGGGTGCTCGGGACAGGGAAAGATGAGACAGCCGGGTTGGGCCTGATGCAGCACCCGCGCGGCGGCGCGCGCCGATTCCGACAGCAGCCAAGAGCCGCACCAGAGATCGCGCGTGCGCCGGGCCGCCTCGATGAGGCTCTGCACCGGGCCAAGCGAGAGGGTCACGAGATACCGAGGCATGGGTCAGTCCTTCTCGAAGTAGTCCATGAACGCCGTCAGCGGATCATCACCGTGACCGGCCATCGGCTTGATCTGCGCCGCCAGTCGGGCGCGTTCGGCGGGATCGGAGGGCCAAGCGCGGCGGAAGGGGCCGTTCCCGAAGCCGACGCGCACCTCGGTTGCCCGTTTCCAGTTCGGCAGCAGCAGGGCCGCCGGATGCCATTTCTGGCCAGTCCAATAGGGGCGCAGGATCAGCGGGCTGGCCATGCGGTCACGCTGCTCATCCGGGATCAGCGTTGAGTCGCCCGGTTCACCAACATCTTTGAAATGAAAGATGATCGGCAGCCCGAATAAAGCGCGGGGATAAACGCCATCGACCGGATGCTCGGGCGCATGTTTGGCCGCATGGCGATGCGTCTGACGCCGGATGGTGTCGGGTTCCGGCCAGTGGCTGCGGCCGGGCCGATTGCCTTGGCCAGGGTTGCGGCCCAGATTTGGACCTTGACGAAAGCGTTGCAGCTTTTTGAGCGACGTTTCCCAAGCCTCCATCTCTTTCAAACCGCTCGGCACCACAGACAGCCGACCACCGCATTCAGTCACTTCCTCCAGACTCACCGGCTTGAGCGAGCCGACCTGCACCGCGCCAAATCCGCGCCGCGTTCGCGCACCCACACCACCGAAACTCGCCCACCAACGCAGTGCGGTTTGCACTTCATCATGCTGCTGTGAAGTGAGGTCCGAGGCGCAGCGCACGGAGAGTTCAAACGAATAGCCGGGCCTCAACAGCATCGGATCTGCGCCTGGATCGAGGATGAGTCCGTAGGCCGGCAACCCCTGGATTTGACTTTTCGCGCTGAGCTGCCCCGCCTGAACGGGTTTGGCCTTGACCCGCACAGCGACATGGCTTGCGCTGGGACCGCTGCCGGCAATCCCGCCCCAAATCGCCGCCTCGCGTTGAAATATCGCCTCCGGCGAGGCGAAGGGACCGGCGACGATCCGCCACCAGAAGCGCAGTTGACCGCGAATGCCCGCCGCGCGGATCGGCATCGCGGTATCGACTTCCGCCGCCCGCACCCCGCCGCCATAGAGCGGCGTGACCAGCTTGCAGTTGTAATGGGTCCAGGGATCGGTCTTGTCATCCTTGGTACTGGACCAAGCGCTCAGAACACCGGAATCAAGCTCCAGGGTGGATCGACGCATGTCAAAGGCTCCGTGTGGGTCTCGCGGCGACGGCCTCAGTCTTCGTACAGTTCCAGGCGAACAAAGGGGGCATACTGGGCGCGGCGCTCGGCCACCACACGGACCCCCGCATCGGCCTTGCGGTTCTGGGTCAGCAGTTTGTCGTACTCGTCATGATCGACGATGCGCCACACCAGCAGCCGCCAGCCCTCGACCGAGACCAGATAGCGGTCACGGGTATGATCGCCGCGCTTGAGCCAGAACAAACCGTTGCTCCATGACTCATGTTTGCCGACCGCCAGTTGTTCAACAGAGCGGGCCACGCGCTGGATGTAATCCTCTGGAGCCGTGCCCTCGGTCGCACGCACCTTGAGCAGATCATCGAATGCCCGGCGCGACAGATAGGGCACCAGCGCCGTGGGCCGCTCCAGCTCCTCCCAGATCAGGAAGCCGACCGGCGAGAGGCTGACCTGACCCTGACCGACATCCTCGAACAGCGATTCCAGAACCGCGCGCTCATCGAACGAGGGCAGCGCCTTGTCGAGTTCGGCGCGCGGGATCGCCGTCTCGTTCTGGATGCGCTCCAAGAGCGGGCGCAGCGGTTCGAGCCGCGAGCGGGCGAACTCCACCGGCATCATCGGCAGCGGAATCAGGGCGCTGGATTGCTCGAAGATGTACTTGGCCGGCACCCCGCGCAGCATGCCGATGAGCACCGTATAGGGCACCAGACTCTTGAAACCGCCCGTGGGGTTGAGCACGCACTGTCCGGCGCCATTGGCGTCGATCTCGCGCAGCACGGCCTTGGTGAAATTGAGTACGCCGGCACTCTGAAAGGTCTGAGCATCCGTGACCTGCAAGCCTGAAATGACCTCGATCCGGCAAAGAATCCCCGGACGGGCCTGCTCCAGATAGCGCTTGACCGCCCAGGCACAGGCTTGTCCGTCGGCGGTCTCGGAGCTGAACAGCACCACGGTGTCCTTGGCGTTCACATCCATGCGGGCCAGCGAATGGATCTCGGCCGATAGAACATTCTTTAGGGCGGCCTCATCGTCCAGGCGGGCGGTGCGGAAGGTGTCGTGGATGACCTTGGAAGCGGCCTCGACCCCGCCG
>JAFGTZ010000021.1 GCA_016938795.1 Chromatiaceae bacterium
GCCGAGCGCTGTCAGGCCCATCCGGTCATGATGCTTGCCACACCCGGACTGCGTGTGGCGCTGGTCACCACCCATCTGCCGCTGCGCGCGGTGAGCGACGCCATCACGCCCGCGCGTCTGGAGCGGGTCATCCGGGTGCTTGCCGCCGATCTGCGCCAACGCTTCGGCATCGAGGCCCCGCGTCTGCTGGTGTGCGGACTCAATCCGCATGCCGGCGAGGACGGCCATCTGGGACGCGAGGAAATCGACATCATCGAGCCCGTGCTCGAACAGCTGCGCGCCGAGAGTCTGAACCTCATCGGGCCATTGCCGGCGGATACCGCCTTTGTGCCCGCGCGGCTCGCCGAGTGCGACGCGGTGCTTGCCATGTATCACGATCAGGGGCTGCCGGTGCTCAAGCATCTGGGCTTCGGGCGGGCCGTGAACGTGACGCTCGGACTCCCCATCATCCGCACCTCGGTCGATCACGGCACCGCGCTGGAGCTTGCGGGCAGCGGGCGCGCCGACCCTGGCAGCCTTGAGGCCGCCCTGGAGATGGCGATTGACATGGCGCGGCGCGCGCGTGCGCCGAACCAAAACGAAGAGCGCCGATAAACCTGCCGGGCTAGCCGCCGATATCAACCGGCGGCGGCGCTTGGCGCGCGAGCGGCAGGTCACCGAAACCGTGATAGAGACTGACCTGATAGGCCAGGGTCACACTCATGCCAAGCGCGACGACAATGAGGAGAATGGAAAAGAGATCGGGCTTGCGGCGCCGAGATTTTGAGCGGATTGAGTTGATGGACATACCGGCGATCATTTCTAGTAAACTGTGGAAAAGAGTTTAGAAGACGATGAATTTATTGGAATGTTTGGCCAACAACCCAACATCACGATCGGATTGCTCCATGCGCCCACCTCTGTATTATTGCCTGTTGTGAAGCCGTTGTCTGCTACCCAGTTCCCAACTTTCACACCTTCCGCCTGAGCCATGACCGCCGTTCCCTCCCTTGGCCTCAAGGTCTGGTCGCGCCAGGACACGGCATCTTGCGCTATCCGCCCGGCGCCCACCTGTCGCCTCATCCACCTTTAAAAACTGCGGTTTCTGACACATGGCAACCTATGCCCTCGGCGATATACAGGGCTGCTATCGCGAACTGCGCGCCCTGCTCGACCGACTCGATTTCGACCCCGCGCGCGACCGGCTCTGGTTCGCGGGCGATCTGGTCAACCGTGGCCCCGATTCGCTGGCCGTGCTGCGCTTCGTGCGTGCGCTCGGCGAGAGCGCCATCACGGTGCTCGGCAATCACGATCTGCACCTGCTCGCACTCGCCGCCGGCTGTCGCAAGCATGCCGAGGAGCATAGCCTGGACGCCATTCTGGCCGCCCCCGACCGCGCGGAACTGCTGGAGTGGCTGCGCCACCGCCCGCTGCTCCACCACGACGCCGCGCTTGGCTTTAGCCTGGTGCATGCCGGCCTGCCGCCGCAGTGGGATCTGGCCGAGGCACGCGCCTGCGCACGCGAACTCGAAGCCGTGCTGAGCGGCCCCGAGCATGGCGACTTTCTCCATCAGATGTACGGCAACAAGCCCAACCGCTGGTCGCCCGAACTGAGCGGCATGGAGCGTCTGCGCTTCATTGCCAATGCCCTGACCCGGCTGCGCTTTTGCACCCTCGACGGGGCGCTCGCGCTCAAGGAAAAGGGCGAGCCCGGCAGTCAGCGCCCCGGCCATCTGCCCTGGTTTCAGGCGCCCGGGCGACGCAGCGCGGGCGAGCGCATCCTCTTCGGGCACTGGTCAACGCTCGGCTATCGCGTGGGCGAGAACACCTGGGCGCTCGACAGCGGCTGTCTCTGGGGTGGCCGGCTGAGCGCGGTGCGCCTCCAGCCCGAGCTGCCGCTGGCGCTCACCCAGCTCGACTGCGCGGGTTATCTCAGGCCGCGCGGCTAGGCTGCGGCACGGCGGCGATGCAGCTCGATGAAGGTCATGGCGAGTGGATTGTCGGCATCGCCCGGACGCTCCTCGCGGGCAACCTCGCGCCACTCGGACGGCTCCCAGCGAGGAAAGCGCCTATCGCCCTCGGGTTCGACATGGACGCGTGTCAGATAGAGCCGATCAGCTCGACCCAGCGCCTCGGCATAGAGCATGGCCCCGCCCACGATCATCGCCTCCTCGACCGCCCCGGCGGCCTCCAGCGCCTCGTCGAGCGAGCGCGCCAGGGTGCAGCCCTCGGCGCGATAGTCTGGATCGCGCGTGAGCACGATGTGCCGGCGGCGCGGCAAGAGCCCGGGCAGCGACTCCCAGGTGCGCCGCCCCATGATGATGGGCTTATCGAGCGTCAAGCGCCGAAAGTGCGCCAGATCGGCGGGCAGATGCCAGGGCAGACAATTGTCGCGCCCGATAACGTCGTTATCGGCGAGTGCGGCGATGAGGGCAAGTCGGGCGGGATATTGCGGGGCCGATGGCATGAGGGGCA
>JAFGTZ010000154.1 GCA_016938795.1 Chromatiaceae bacterium
GAACTCCAGATAGGGCTGGGGCTCGACCGCCTGCAACCCGGGCGGCAGCGCAGCGAGCCTCTCCAGCACGCGCCGGGTGCGCGGATGATGGGCGCGATCTTCATGAAGTTGGGCCGCGCCCCCGCGATGATGTCGATCAGTGCCATCAGGCCGCCTTGATCCGACGCACCATAGATAACCGGCTCGCGGCGGCTACCTTGGCTGTCTCGCGCAAATACTCGACATCCAGTGATCGCTCAGGCACCGAGCGCGCCACTTGCTGCAATTCGACATCGTCCTCGGCAAGGGAGGACAGCTCCGACTCAGTCAAATCTTCCAAATGCTCTTCGAGCCACTCGCGGGCATTCAGCATCAAGAAGGTATCGCCACCCTCTGGATCCCAGTCCTCAAGGTGACCTAAATAACCGCGCAAGAGTCTTAAGGATTCGCTCCGAGAGTTCAATATCATCGACCTGATGCCCCAATCGACGTTGGTTATCGGAAAAAGTTGGGCGCCCCGGCTCGATCGGATAAGCGGTTTTGATGCGCCCGTCTCCATCGAGAATGATAGACCATGCCCTATCGCCGATTTCGAGAACAGGAAATTCCTCTCCTGAAAAACGCGGGCTCCTTCGCGATTTGTGTGGGTTAGGCCACTAGCGGAGCTGGTGTGCTGTAGGGTGAGGCTGGCAGCCGGTGGAATTTGCCACCGATCAGGTAGGCGATGGCGATGAGGTTGGGGGTGGTCCGATAACCGCGTGCGCGTGCCTTGGCGGCTTGGATCATGGCGTTCATGCCTTCGACACGGCCGTTGGAAAGTCTGGAGTCAAACCCGTTGAGCAGGCCGTTCCAGTGCGCCCGAAGTGTCTTGGCCAGCGCTTTGAAGGGCTCAAGGCGGCAGCGCCGTGCCCAGACGAACCAGCGATTGAGCAGGGTCTCGGCTTGGCTTCGGGTGCGAGCTTCAGCGAGGATCTCGCGCAGCCGTTCCTTGAGGCGCCAGGCTCGCGCGGTCTTCAGCCCCAGGCGCGAGAGATGGTGGAATTGGATGATCTGGCGGGTCGTCCAGCTTGAGCGATCCTTGAGCCAGGTCCAGCGACTGTGTTTAAGCAGCGGCTGGGCGCCCACCTTGGCGCAGCGCACCGCCAGCCGAGCCCCGCCTGTGGAAGCGGCCTTTAGCCGCGAGAACCCCGCGCGGAGGTTTGAAAACCTGGCATCAACGCCTGCCAGCACGCGCAGTGGCCCCCCATCTGCAAGCGCATCGCTGCTAGCTCGCGGCTGGAAGCCGCTTCCACGGGCAGGCGCCTCGCGTCTGGACAGGCGTACGCACCGCGTACCATGCGTAAGGCTCGAAGGCTGACGGAACTGATCCACGACTGCACCCGCCATCCGCACCCCATCCCCGGCGGACACTGGGCACTGCTGCACTACCTCCACCGCCTCTACCAACGCGAGCCGCGTAGGCTAGGTGACCGCCCTGCCGAGGCTGTGTTCAAGGCGAGAGGTTGACGGCGGTCACCCAACATCAGGCGCGATATTGGGTTGCCAAAAGCGGCAACCCCTACGCCACTGGATGCGTGAAGCAGAGCTTCATCGCTGGGGTCACGAAGCTGGAGCTTCGTGACCAGAAAGCCCTTTGACCAGAAAGCCCTTTCCCCGCTGGGGAGAGGAAGGCAAAAAGCTGGCGGAACGGTGCGCAATGCGCACGGACGGCGTCGCCATCTGGGGTCGTCTCTTGTGACGACACCATCTAGCCGCCCTCAATCGGTCGGCGCTGCTCGGGGCGTAGCCGAGGGGTGAAGAACTCGTCGGCGTCGTCGAGATCGACCGCGCGGCCC
>JAFGTZ010000155.1 GCA_016938795.1 Chromatiaceae bacterium
AAGCGACGGTCGAATCCGGCGCGTGTCAGCTCCAGATGTCGAGGGGCCAGCAAGGCGGTGAGATGGCGCAATCCCTCGCATACCTGCAAACTGAAAACGCCGTTGAAATAATTTGAAGTACAAGCTTAATAGAATACCAAGCAGCTTTATATCTCCGCATTAAAAACTGAAGCATATCGTAGCAACCTTAGCCTTTGTTGGTTGCGCCAGGGTCAGGAGTGGGCTGATGCTGCGCTCATAGGCGGTGCGCAGTTGGTCGATGTCCAGCAGGGCGTCGAGCGATGGCAAGTGCAGATCGGCCAGATACCCCTCGACCGCCTTGCCAAAGCGCGCCTCGCCGAGCGTCTGGCGGGCGATCAGCAGGCCACGGTGTTGCAGGGTCACGAAGCCCTGGAAGTAATCGCTGCTCGGGAGCCGGTTGGACTTCGCCGAGTTCACGTCCCTCGGGGTCGGGATCAGGTTCCAGAGCTGGTCATGCGCCACGAACGACCAGGGCAGATAGTGATCGAGGGCGAAGCTCGCGGCGGTCAGCGGCTCGCCGGAATAGATGCAGGTCAGCGGCGGATCAGTCGCCTCCAGAATCCCGCGCCAGTACTTCGTCTGTCTGGTCAGCGCCTCGCGCTTGGCCGGGGGAAAGAGCTTGTTGGCAAGCGCTGGTGTGGTCGGATTGCGCCGCTGCATGTAGTGCAGCCAGTGCCAGGCCGTCCAGCCCTCGATGATCGCGATATGGCGCTCCAGGTAGGCTGCCCAGGCCGGATGGACGATCACCGCGCGACATTGGCGTGTGGTGTCGCTGTCGAAGCGATAGAGCAGACGGTCAGTCTCGAAGTGTGCGTTGACGATGGATGGACAAGCCGACTCGAACGACCAGGTTCCGGTATCCACGTCCTTCAGCCAGGGTTCGATGAAGGGGCGCACCAGACGATAGGGCACGAAGTTCATCAGGCTGGCGGCATGACGCAGATCGCTCGTCCTGATCCTCTCTCGCAAGGCGCTCCGACCCGGGGTCAGAAGACGCTCTGACTCCCCGCTCTCCAGTTCCAGGGCATCGAGCTTGTTGGCCAGTTGATCCGCCACACCGAACGATAGCTTGAAGAAGGTGTGCGGATACCACGCAATCACCAGCATCTCGACGATGAGTTCGTCGTAGGTGTAGGGCCGCTCGGCATCGAAGCGATGCCGCTTGAGCAGATCGAGCAGCGCGAGGAAGAAGACGAACTTGTAGGAGTTCGTGGTGTACCGAAAGAGCGCCGACAACGCCCCGATGTTGAGGTCTGGCGCGGGCGGTAGATCTTGGATCGGATCGATCATGCTTCGGTGTATCCCATCGCCTTGAGCAGCGCATCGATGCGCGCCTCGATGGCTATCCAGGTCTCTTCCATCATGGCCCGCTGGCGATCCTCCAGATGGGCAAGGCTCAGACGGGGGTCGATGTCTTCCAGCGTGCCGCCGCCCGGCATGGCCAGAGTCATAGTTTCAGCATTGAAGCGGGCCAGTTCAGCGGCATTGGCCTCGATCCAGCTTGGAATGTCATGCTCGACTGAGTGCTCCAGTGTCGGGCACTTCTCGCACAGGTAGTCGAGCATACTGGCGTAGAAGGTGTCCATCGTCAGCCGATAGCGCAGATCCTCGCCTGGAAACAACTCGGCGGCCAGGGCTCCGATGTTGGTTTCCGCGATGAACTGCTCGGCGGCCTCATCGATAGTCTTGGCATCCGCCGCAAGGAAGTTGTCAAATGTCGCTGAAATCGGCTCGAACTCCCGCGTGGCCATGATCCGATAGAGCATTTCGACGATATTTCGGGAGAGTTCTTGAGACATGGAATTTCAGGGCCGATGAAGGTTTCAGGGCAGTAGACGCGCCATTGTAGCGCGGCCACAATAGACGCATGACCATCGGCTACTACGACACCCACGCCACGGCCTTCTTCGCCGAGACGGTCGAGGTTGATATGGGAGCGCTCCATGCGCGCTTTCTCGCGCGGCTGGAGCCGGGCGCGCGGATCCTGGATGCCGGTTGCGGCTCGGGGCGCGATGCGCGGGCCTTCCGGGCGCGCGGTTATGCAGTTACGGCCTTCGATGCCTCCCCGACCCTGGCCGCTCTGGCCAGTGCCCATTGCGGATGCGCGGTCGAGGTCTTGCGCTTCGAGGACGTGAGCTGGCGCGAGTGCTTTGATGGCATCTGGGCCTGTGCAAGTCTGCTGCATGTGCCCCTGGCGGGATTGCCCGAGGTGCTGCGCCGACTG
>JAFGTZ010000156.1 GCA_016938795.1 Chromatiaceae bacterium
CCAGCCGCCAGCCGCCAGCCGCCAGCCGCCAGCCAGAGGGAAGCTGACTGGAAGCTGGCTGCTGGAGACTGGCCTCCGGCGGCTTACTTCGCCACGTGCTCGACCAGACGCAGCATGTTGCAGGTGTAGCCGTACTCGTTGTCGTACCAGGCCACCACCTTGACGAAGGTCGAATCGAGCGCGATGCCGGCCTCGGCGTCGAAGATGGAGGGATTGGTGCAACCGCGGAAGTCGGTGGACACCACCTTCTCGTCTGTGTAGCCAAGCACGCCGGCCAGATCGCCCGATTCGGAGGCCGCCTTCATGGCCGCACAGATGTCCTCATAGCTGGCGTCCTTGGTCAGCTCGCAGGTCAGATCGACCACCGAGACGTCGGAGGTGGGCACGCGGAAGGCCATGCCAGTGAGCTTGCCGTTGAGTTCGGGCATCACCTTGCCGGCCGCCTTGGCCGCACCGGTGGAGGACGGGATGATGTTTTCCAGGATGCCGCGACCGCCGCGCCAGTCCTTCATGGAGGGGCCGTCAACCGTCTTCTGGGTGGCGGTGGCGGCATGCACCGTAGTCATGAGACCGCGCTTGATGCCCCAGTTGTCGTGCAGCACCTTGGCCACGGGCGCCAGACAGTTGGTGGTGCAGGAGGCCGCCGAGACGATGGCCTGACCGGCATAGGTGTTGTGGTTGACGCCATAGACGAACATGGGGGTGGCGTCCTTCGAGGGCGCGCTCTGCACCACCTTCTTGGCACCCGCATCGATGTGCTTCTGGCAGGTCTCCTCGGTGAGGAAGAAGCCGGTGGACTCGATGACCAGCTCGGCGCCCACTTCGTCCCACTTGAGGTTGGCCGGGTCGCGCTCGGCGGTGAGGCGGATGGACTTGCCGTTGACGATCATGGTGTTGCCATCGACAGCGACCTCGCCGTCAAAACGGCCATGGACCGAGTCGTACTTCAGCATGTAGGCCAGATAGTCGGGATCGAGCAGGTCGTTGATGGCAACCACCTCGATGTTCGGGAAATGCTTGCTGATCGCGCGAAAGGCCATGCGGCCGATACGGCCAAACCCATTGATGCCAACTTTGATCGTCATGCGTTCAAACTCCGTTCTGTCTTTGGATGGAAAGCGCAAGCCGCGCGGGCGCGAGGCGCGCCAAGGTCATGGCCTGGGCGCGCCAGCCTGCCGGCTGCGTGTTAGAGGATACCCTCGACGGTGGCCACCAGGTTCTCGACGGTGAAGCCGAATTCCTTGAAGAGGGCGCCGCCCGGGGCCGATTCGCCAAAGCGGTCGATGCCGAGCACCGCACCCGCGCTGCCAACATACTTCCACCAGCCGTCGGTCACCGCCGCCTCGACCGCCACGCGGGCGCTCACGGCCTTGGGCAGCACCGATTCCTTGTAGGCGGCATCCTGTTTGTCGAAGGTATCGGTCGAGGGCATGGAGACCACGCGGATGGCCCGGCCCTTGGCGCTGAGCGCCTCGGCGGCCTTGACTGCCAGTTCAACCTCGGAACCCGTGGCGATGATGATGGCATCCGGGGCGCCCTCGCAATCGCGCAGCACATAGCCGCCGCGCGCGATATTGGCCAGCTGCTCCTCGCTGCGGTCCATGTGGGCCAGATTCTGGCGCGAGAAGATAAGGCAACTTGGCGTGCCCTTGCGCTCGATGGCGAGCTTCCAGGACAGGGCCGACTCCACCGCGTCGCAGGGACGCCAGACGCTCATGTTGGGAATGAGGCGCAGGGTCGGGATCTGCTCGACCGGCTGATGGGTCGGGCCGTCCTCGCCGAGACCGATGGAGTCGTGGGTGTAGACGAAGATGGTCTGGATCTTCATCAGCGCCGCCATGCGCAGGGCATTGCGCGCGTACTCCGAGAACATGAGGAAGGTCGCGCCATAGGGGATGAAGCCGCCATGCAGCGCGATGCCGTTCATGATGGCCGACATGCCGAACTCGCGCACGCCGTAGAAGAGATAGTTGCCGCCACCGGTCTTGCTGACACCCTTGCAGCCCTTCCAGAGCGTGAGGTTGGAGCCGGCGAGGTCGGCCGAGCCGCCCATCAGCTCAGGCAACAGCGGGCCGAAACCGTTGAGTGCGTTCTGCGAGGCCTTGCGCGAGGCGATGGTCTCGCCCTTTTCAATGACGGATTGGATGAAGGCCTCGGCCTTCTGCGACCAATCGGCGGGCAGTTCGCCGGCCATGCGGCGCTTGAACTCGGCCGCCTCGGCGGGGAAGGCCTGTGCATAGGCATCGAACTTGGCGTTCCACTCGGCCTCGGCCGCCGCACCGCGCTCCTTGGCGCTCCAACCCTGATAGACGGCCTCGGGAATCTCGAAGGGGCCGTGGGTCCAGCCCAGGTTCTCGCGGGTGAGTGCAATCTCGTCCTCGCCGAGCGCCGCACCGTGGCACTCTTCCTTGCCCTGCTTGTTCGGCGAGCCGAAGCCGATAATGGTCTGGCAGCAGATGAGGGTCGGCTTGTCGGAGACGGCGCGCGCCTGCTCAATGGCGGCCTTGACCGCCTCGGGATCATGGCCATCGACCTTGGGAATCACCTGCCAGCCATAGGCCTCGAAGCGCTTCGGGGTGTCGTCGAGGAACCAGCCGGGCGTGTCGCCATGGCCGCGCACCTCGCCGTCGATGGAGATGTTGTTGTCGTCGTAGAAGGCGATCAGCTTGCCGAGCCCCAGGGCGCCGGCGAGCGAGCAGGCCTCGTGCGAGATGCCTTCCATGAGACAGCCGTCGCCAAGGAACACATAGGTGTTGTGATCAACAAGGCTGTGACCGGGCTTGTTGAACTCAGCCGCGAGCGCCTTCTCGGCAATGGCCATGCCCACCGCGTTGGTGATGCCCTGACCGAGCGGCCCCGTGGTGGTCTCGATGCCGGGCGCATAGCCGTACTCGGGATGACCGGGGGTCTTGGAATGGAGCTGCCGGAACTGCTTGAGATCCTCAATGCCCAGCTCATAGCCGGTGAGGTGCAGCAGGGCATAGATCAGCATGGAGCCGTGGCCGTTCGAGAGCACGAAGCGGTCGCGGTCGGCCCAGTGCGGATTGGCCGGGTTGTGGCGCATGAAATCGTTCCACAACACCTCGGCGATGTCGGCCATGCCCATGGGCGCGCCGGGATGACCCGAGTTGGCCTTTTGCACCGCATCCATGGCAAGCGCGCGGACGGCATTGGCGAGTTCTTTGCGTGAGGACATCTGCCCCTCCTGATTGCTGATGATAAAAAGCAGTTGCGCGACCGTCAGCCTCTAGCGGCGCCGGATTGGCTCCGGGGCCCCGAAGATGAGATCACGGACGCGGAAAACGAGGGCGCGCTGGAGCCAAGGCCGCATCGCGAGGATGCGGCCCTTGCCGAGGCGTGCATCGGGCGCGCCGGAGCCAACCAGCGACCTGGCTGGAAGGCCCTTGTCGGACCGAGCAAGCCGCCCAACTGGCGGCGACAGGGCTGCGCCGTCAAAAATCACAAAAATTCTAATATAAAGAATTGACGACTAAAATGGCCAGTCTTTTTATCCTTCGCGCCCAAGGCCATCACACAACCTATTGATTGAAAAGCGCTGACACAGACACCGAGGCGAGACATCAGGCGGCCTTCCACTTGATGGAGCAGCCCATGCTGGGGATCTGCTCGGCGGGGCCATGCCCGGTTTCGGCCACTTGCTTCATCGCCTCAAAGAGATCGCGTCGCACATCGGGCGGGGCGGTCTCCTTGCGGCTCGCGTCGAGCCGACCACGGTACTGCAAGCCAAGCCCGGCGTCGTAGCCGAAGAAATCCGGGGTGCAGACGGCGCCGAAGGCGCGCGCGACCGCTTGGCTCTCGTCGTAGAGATAGGGGAAGGGATAGTTGAACTCTTCGGCAATGCGGCGCATGTTCTCGAAGGAGTCCTCGGGATAGTCGTTCACGTCGTTCGACATGATGGCCACGGAACCGATGCCGAGTGCGGCCAGCTCGCGCACGTCGCGGACAATGCGCTCGCGCACCGACTGCACGTAGGGGCAATGGTTGCAGATGAACATCACCAGCAACCCGCGCTCGCCGAGGCACTGATCGCGCGTCCAGATCCTGCCGTCCACTCCGGGGAGCGAAAAATCCGGCGCCGGGCGGCCAAAGTCACACACTGGGGTTTCTACGGCCATGGGAACCTCCGAGTCTCTCTCTAGGTTTTGTTGTCCGCACGCATGTTACCAGCGACCAGTCACCAGCGGCCAGCCGCCGAACAGCATTCACCCCGGGGCGGCGACTCGGTATCATGGTGCGCTTTATCCACGCGCCACATGGCGCCCAGACCAGGGCCTCAGAACCGATATGAGCAAGGATTACATCTTCACGTCCGAATCCGTTTCCGAGGGCCATCCCGACAAGATGGCGGATCAGATTTCCGACGCGGTGCTCGACGAGATCTATCGTCGCGACCCCAACCACGCCAAGGCCCGTGTCGCCTGCGAAACGCTCGTGAAGACCGGATTCGTGATGCTCGCGGGCGAAATTACCGTGACCGACGGCGACCTCAAGATCGACTATGAAAGGGTCGTCCGCCGCGTGGTCAACGACATCGGCTACAACCACTCCGATGTTGGCTTCGACGGCAACACCTGCGGCGTGCTCATCGCGCTCGGCGAGCAGTCGAAAGACATCAACCAGGGCGTTGACCGCGAGACCGAGGAGGCGCAGGGCGCGGGCGACCAGGGCCTGATGTTCGGCTACGCCACCAACGAGACCGACATGCTCATGCCCGCCCCCATCGACTACGCGCACCGGCTGGTGAAGCGTCAGGCCGAGGTGCGCAAGAACGGCACCCTGCCCTGGCTGCGTCCCGACGCCAAGTCGCAGGTCACCATGCGCTACAGCGACGGCAAGCCGGTTGGCGTCGATGCTGTGGTGCTCTCCACCCAGCACAGCCCGGAGGTGAGCGACAGCGTTCTGCACGAGGCGGTGATGGAAGAGATCATCAAGCCCGTGTTTGGCGCCACCGGCTGGCTCAACGCCAACACCCAATATCACATCAACCCCACCGGCAAGTTCGTCATCGGCGGCCCTGTGGGCGACTGTGGTCTCACTGGGCGCAAGATCATCGTCGATACCTATGGCGGCATGGCGCGTCACGGCGGCGGCGCCTTCTCGGGCAAGGATCCGTCGAAGGTCGATCGCTCGGCCGCCTATGCCGGTCGCTACGTAGCCAAGAACATCGTGGCCGCCGGTCTGGCCGAGAAGTGCGAGATTCAGGTGTCCTACGCCATCGGCGTGGCCGAGCCGACCTCGGTCTCCATCGAAACCTTCGGCACCAACGCCATCAGCGAGGATCGCATCATCGAACTGGTGCGCGCGCACTTCGATCTGCGCCCCTACGGCATCATCCGCATGCTCGACCTGACCAACCGCGAGCTGATCAAGTATCAGAACACCGCCGCCTACGGCCACTTCGGACGCGACGAGCCCGGCTTCACCTGGGAGCGCACCGACAAGGCCGAGGAGCTGCGCGCGGCGGCCGGGATTTGA
>JAFGTZ010000157.1 GCA_016938795.1 Chromatiaceae bacterium
CCTGGGAGGCGGTCATGCCGCCCCTGGCCGAGCTGGGCGATGTGAGCGTGGTGGCCATCGACCGCCCGAGCTGCGGCCAGACCTCGCACCCGCTGCACGGCGAGCCCGGCGGCGATGGCTACGGGGCCGAGGCCCAAGGCGAGCTGGTGGCGGAGCTGATCGCACAGCTTGGCTTCAGTCGCGCCCTGCTGATCGGCAACTCCACGGGCGGCACCGTGGCGCTGCTCGCGGCGCTGCGTCATCCCGAAAAGGTCCAGGGGCTGGTGCTGGTCGATGCCATGATCTACAGCGCCTATGCCACCAGCGAGGTGCCTGCCCCGGTGCGCCGCCTGATGCGCGCCCTCACGCCGCTGTTCGCACCCCTCATGGGATTCATGGTCGCGCGCCTCTACAACAAGGCCATGCGCAGCTTCTGGCTGCATCCCGAAAGGCTCGCCGACGAGCAGCTCGCCATCCTGCGCGCCGACTTCATGCAAGGCCCCTGGCAGCGCGCCTTTTGGGAACTCTTTCTCGCCACCCGCCACCTGCATCTCGATGCGCGTCTGGCGAGCTGCCAGGCCCCCGCCCTGGTCATCAGCGGCGCGCACGACAATACCGTCAAGACCGACGAGAGCGAGCGACTGGCGCGCGAGCTGCCAAACGCCGAGCTTGCGCTCATCGCCGACGCCGCGCATCTGCCGCACGAGGAGGATCCGGCCGCCTTCATGGCGGCGCTCGCACCCTTTGTGCGCGCCCGGCTCAACGCCTGACGCCCGGGAGCCGCAGCCATGATCATGTCCGATCTCAGCGACTATCTGCGCACCCACAAACGCGCCGCGCTGCGCGATCTCGCCTATCGGTTCGAGACCGATCCCGAGGCCCTGCGCGGCATGCTGGAGAGACTGGAGCGCAAGGGCCGGGTGCGCCGGCTGCCAAGCGGCACGCCCTGCGCGGGCGGCTGTTGCAGTTGCGACCCGGCCAGCATCGAACTCTATGAATGGATGGGCGAGAGAGCGGCCGAGGCGCCCGACTCATAGCCCCTCGGGCCGCTCGCCATAGCCGGTCATCTCCAGATAGCCGCGACCGATCTCGCGCCCATCCTCCATGAGACGCACCGCGCCCTCCCAGTAAAGCACGCCACTGGCCGCGCGGCTGTCGAGTTCCTGATCGTCCATGAGGGGGCTCAGTGCAAGTTGGCGACCGTCGAGCCGCAGCGTCCATTCCACCGGATACTCAACCCCCGAGCGCGGCGAGCGCCAGCGCCGCCCTGGTACGAAGCTCAGATCCTCGGGGCCAAGCCGACGCACGACGCCCGCCTCGCCCTCATGCAGCGTTCCCCCGTGCCAGAGCGCGGCGCCATCGCGTGCGCGCATCCGAAAGGCCATGAGCGAGCCGCCATGGTGCAGGTTGATGCCGATCCAGTCCCAGCCCTGGGCCTCGGGCGGCAGCAGTTCGCTCGACCATTCGTGATCGAGCCAGGCGCGGCCC
>JAFGTZ010000158.1 GCA_016938795.1 Chromatiaceae bacterium
AAGGAGGTGCGCGACCGCACCAGCGGCGCGCCGCGCCGCCTGCTCGACGGCATCGACCTGGTGATCGACCCCGGCGAGTTCGTGGTCATCTTCGGCACCAGCGGCTCGGGCAAATCGACCCTGCTCGATGCGCTCAACGGACGCCGCCCGGCCTCCGAGGGCCAGGTGTGTTACAACGGCATCGAACTCTATGGCGCCTTCGATCAGTTCCGCTCGGGCATCGGCTATGTGCCGCAGCAGGACATCGTGCACCGCAAGATCAGCGTGCGCAACGCGCTGCGCTACACCGCGCGCCTGCGCCTGCCGCCCGATACCAGCGCCGCCGAGATCGAGACCCTGATTGATCGGGTGCTCGATCGGGTGGGACTCGCCGAGAAGGCCGATCTGGCCGTGGACACCCCCGAACCGCTCAGCGGCGGTCAGCTCAAGCGCGTCAGCCTGGCCGTGGAGCTGGTGGCCAATCCGCACATTCTTTTCCTCGACGAGGCCACCAGCGGGCTCGACGCCGGCACCGACAAGAAGATGATGCGGCTGTTCGCCTCGCTCGCCGCCGATGGCAAGACGGTGGTGTGCGTCACCCATTCGCTGGAGAATATCGACAGCTGTCACCGTGTCGCCCTGCTCCATCGCGGCGCCCTGGTCTATTACGGCCCGCCTGACGAAGCGGCGGGCTATTTTGGCGTCGAGCGTCTGTCCGATGTCTACGAGAAACTGGAGCACGAGGAGCCCGACTATTGGCGCGAGCGCTTCCGTCACTCGGCGCACTATCGCACCCACATCGCCGAGCGCATGCAGCCAGCCCCCGCGCCGCTTCAACACACGGCCCCGGCGCGCGCCCCACGCCAGCGGCTGTCCGCCTGGGCCTGGTTCAGCCAGCTCGTCACGCTTACCCGGCGCAATCTCGACCTGCTGTTCTCCGATCGCATCAACCTCCTGGTGCTGCTCGCCCAGGCACCGCTCATCGCGCTCATCGTCGGGGCCATCTTCAGTCTCGACGGCACGCCGCCCGAGCGCGCCGTGGCCGAAAGTCAGATTGCCTTCGTGCTGGTGCTCTCGGCCATCTGGTTCGGCTGCATCAATTCGGCGCGCGAGATCGTCAAGGAGCTGCCCGTCTATCGGCGCGAACGCTCGGTGATTCTGCGCATCCCGCCCTATCTGGGCAGCAAGCTGCTGCCGCTCGCGCTGCTCTGTCTCGCGCAGTGCGCGAGCTTTCTCGGCATCGTCACCCTGATGCTCGGCTTCGACGGCCCCTTTCTCGACCGGCTCGCGACGCTCTTTCTGGCCGGCTTCTCGGCCACCGCCATGGGGCTTGCCATCAGCGCCCTGGTCAACAGCAACGACAAGGCCATCGCCGCCCTGCCGCTGCTGCTCATCCCGCAGTTCATTCTCTCGAACGCAGTGGTGGCCCTGAGCGGCGCGAGCGAGACGGTGGCGCGCCTGAGCGTCATTGCCTACTGGGCGCTCGATGCGCTGCGCGCCACACTCAGCCCCGAGCTTCTGGCGCTGCGCGATCCCACGGGCGAGGCGCTCATCGCCCTGCATGGCCACTGGGCTGGAGACATGCGCGCGCTCGGCGGCCTGACCCTGGGGTTTCTGGCCCTGACCGCGCTCGCGCTCAAGGCGCGCGACCGGCGTCTCTGAGGCCCGCGCATGCGCCAGCGCGCCATTCACTAGCTCCACCAACCCCGAGGCACGCGCGTGGACGAGACCATCCAGCTCAGCGACGACAAGACCCAGCTTGGGGGGCCCGAAGAGGCCATCCGCTGCTGCCCCAAGTGCGGCGCGATCAACCGCCTCTCGGAGCTGCCCAAGCGCGACTACCGCTGCGGCGACTGCGGTCTGGAGCTGGCCCATCTCGACACCACGGCGCAGGGCATCATCCGCGGCGTGCTAAGCTGGCTGCGCGCGCCGGGTGAGGTGGTACACGGGCGCTACCGCATCACCGGCATCCTCGGCAAGGGCGGCTTTGGCGCCACCTATCTGATCGAGGACGAGCTGCTGCACGGCAAGCGCCGCGCGCTCAAGGAGATTCCCGAACTCCTCTTCGACGAGTACGAGGCGCGTCTGCTTGGGCGTCTCAACCACCCGGCCATTCCCGACATCACCGATCGCTTCAGCGAGGACGGCACCATCTATCTGGTGCTGGAGTTCGGCGGCACACGCACCCTGCGCGGCGAGCAGGAGCGCCGTGGCGGGCGCATCCCGCTCTTCGTGCTGCTGCCCTGGATTCGCCAGCTTTGCGCGGCGATTCGCTATCTGCATCAGCAGACCCCGCCGGTGGTGCATCGCGATCTCAAGCCCGAAAACATCCTGCTCGATGACGAGGATCGGGTGATGCTGATCGACTTCGGCATCGCCAAGGAGGCCGCGCCCGACAGCGCCACCCGCACCCTGGGACGCGCCGCCTCGCAAGGCTTCAGTCCGCCCGAGCAGGTGCTTGGCACCGGCACCGACGAGCGCTCCGATGTCTACGCGCTCGGCGCCATCGTCTACAACCTGCTCAGCGGCCAGCTGCCGGCGGCGGCCTATGCGCGCGTCACGGGCGCGAGCATCGAGCCGCTGCGCTCCTTTCTGCCCGAGATTCCGCCCGCCATCGAGGCCGTGGTACTCCAGGCGCTGGAACTCAACATCAATCTGCGCCCCCAGTCGGTCGAGGAATTCGCGCGCGTCTTCGAGCAGCTCGACAATCCCCAGTCGAGCGCCGCGACCCAGATGACCGAGGCCGCGCGCGGCGGCGTCAGCACCGCGAACGATGGACTGCCAAGTGTGCGCATCCCCTCGCTCTCGCTCACCCTGGGCACCAGCACCGATGCCACGTCCGTACCAGCGCCCGCGCCCGCACCCGCGTCCAGCCGCCTCGGACTGATGTTGCTTGCCCTGATCGCGGTTGCCGGTCTCGGCGGCGGAACCTGGTGGCTGCTCAACCGCCTGCCCCCGGAGCCGGAGCCCGCTGCCGAGTCCGCCTCAGGGTCCGCCTCAGGGTCCATCGCCGAATCGGCATCCACAGCGGTCGAGGCCAGCCCCGGCACGGCGGCGAACCCTGATGTTGAGTCTGCGGCGGCCACCCCGGTCGAACCCGAGGAAACAGCAGAGACCGGGGCTGCGAGCGC
>JAFGTZ010000159.1 GCA_016938795.1 Chromatiaceae bacterium
CAGGCCGCCGAGCGCGCCGAACTGGGGTTCGACCATGCCGAGCTTGGCGGCGCCCTGGCCGAGCACTGGGGTCTGCCCGAGGTGCTTTGCGCCTGTCTGCGCTATCACCACGATCCCCTTGCCGCCCCGGCCCCTCACGCTAAGGCGGTAGCCCTAGTGCATCTTGCCAATACCGGGGCGCATCTGGCCGAAATCGACTCGCGCGACTGGGGTGATGCGCCACCGGTCGAGCCCGCTGTCTGGGAGCGGGTGGCTGTGACCGAGGCCGATTTGCTGGCGTCTGTCGAGCAGGCCCAGTATCAGGTCGCGGCGGTTGAGGCCCTGCGCAACCCGGACGCCTGAGCCGGCTGCCCTTGCGGATCCGCTCAGGGCCGCAGATTCAGGCGGCGCTCTTCGGGCAAAGGCTCCGGGCGCTCGGCGCCGGCAAGGAGGCGCGCCTCGAAGTTTGTCAGCACGCTGAATTCCACCCGCCGCGAGGCGACCGGATCCTCGTTGCCGAGCGCGTTGAGCACAGGTCGCGAGGAGGACAGCCCCACAGCAGCCACCCGCTGTCTGAACCATCCATGTTCCTGCACGGCATCCAGTCCGTAGGCGAAGCGCAATACCGCCTGGGTGCGTTGCTGACTGAGTTCCATGTTGGCGAAATAGGCCTCCAGCGCCGAGCTGTTCGGCCCCCACTCGCTGGAGGTGTGGCCCTCGATGCGGATTTCGCGAATCACCTCGCGGAAGGGACGCAGCCGCTCCAGATAGCGCGGCAGAAAGTCGCTCAAAATCGCCTCGAATTCGGGCTTGATGCGCGCTGAGTTGCGATCAAACAGCACCTCGGGTTCGCGAAAGCGCAGGGTCAGGCTGGGGCGGTCGAGTTCGGCGTTCCAGCGTCCGAGATCAGCGCGGAATTCCTCATCGAGCGTCTGATAGATGGCTGCGCGGATGTCGGCGGCCGTTTCGCGTACCTCCACCTCGACCTGATGCGCGCGCTCCAGTTGCAGCATGTGCAGCAGCGCCAGAAAGAGGAAGATCATCATGAGCGAGGCCATGAGGTCGGAGACCACCAACCAGTGGGCGTCGCCCTCCTGGGCGCGGTTGCGCCGGCGCGAACGCGGCAGGCTGAGGGTGCTCATGGCTGACCTCCCACGCTGGCAAGACGCCGCGGGCGCTCGACATGGGCGCTGTCCTGTGCAAGGCGGCGCTGGGTTTCGAGTGCGGTGAGCACGGCGCCCTCGACATTTTCAAGCATGGTCTTGAGTCGGCTGTCCATGGCCGGGAAGGCCTCGCGCGCCCGCTCGCGCAGATCGGCGATGCCGCCCAGTAACGCCTCAAGCTCGGTGGTTTCGCGCTTGAGGCTGGCCATGATGGCCTGCTGATCCTCGACATGGGTGGAAATGCGCAGCGCCTGCTCGGTGAGCGAGCGCAGTGTGGTCTCCGAGGTCTTGACCGCGCCAATGGCCTGGTCAAGCTCGGCGCCAAGCCCTTCCATGTGCGTGCGATACTGATCCTGCCATTGCAGCAGCTTGCCGACCGAGTCATCAAGACGGCGGAAGTTGGCGCCGAACTCGGCACTGAGGCGGGCGTTGAAATCCTGGATGGCCGTTTCGAGCGCAGCGATCAGCTGACGTGAGCCCATCTCGCCAAGCTGATGCGCGAAGCCGTCGAGCGCTTCGAGCAGATGTCCGTGCTGGCGCTCCAGGGTGGGGATGAGTCGCTCGTCGAGTCGCGCAAGCCGCGCCTCAAGCTGGCGGCTGAGTTCGAGCTGCTGCTCGCTGGTGTTGTGCTGGGCCTCGGCGAGAAGCGCTAGGCGCGCCATGATCTCGGTTTGCTGCGTGGCCTCGGCCTCACTGACGGCGGAACGCTCGCGCGCCTCGCTTTGGGCGGCCTCCAGGTCCTGAAGATCCTCGGCCTCGGCGCCGAAGAGTAGCGCCAGGCGCAGACAGACGCCGAGCAGAATGCCGATGATGCTGGTGACAAAGGCGAGCTTGAGACCGTCGAGCAGCAGCGGGATGCTGTACTCGATGGCGCGCACATCGAAGTCGATCAGGCCGATGGCGATGCCAAGAAAGGTGCCAAGAATGCCGAGCGTAGTCAGCAGGGTGGGGGTGGCGCGCGCGAAGGCCTCGGCGCGACCGCGCGCAATGGCGGCGAGGGCGGCGGCAAAGAGGGCGAGCAGGAGCAGCGTAAAGGCGCCGATGACCGCCATGGAGTCGAGCTGATGGAGCGTGGCGAGCACGCCAAGGGCGATGGATTCAAACATGGCCAGACTTCCGCGTGGTGAGAGTGCATAACCAAAAGAGGTTGCGTCTGGCAATAAATCATGCAATCTCTACGCCAGTTTTGTTAGCGAACCGGGCGCACGCACAGGGATGCTGTGCGCGCCCAGATGCATGGAGTGTCCGGCTGCTGGCGGGCGATGGATGAACGCGCTGGAATCAGACGCGCTGTTCCTGGCGGCGGCGCGTGGTTTCGATGGCAAAGGAGACGGCGTCGGCAACCTCCTGGGCCATGCTGGCTTGCTCTTCGTCGCTCATGTGCGAGGCCAGGTCGATGGAATAGCGCACATAGCGGGGGGGAAGATAATTCAGCGCCACGCAGGCCAGGTCGTCAAAGTACCCGGGGTCGAGCAGCTCGTCGCGTTCGGTGAAGACCTCGCGGATGCGGTCGACAACCAGACGCTCGTAGTAATTTTCAATGGTGGACAGCATGTTTTCAGAACTCCGTGCGAACGATGCAGACCGCGCTGTGCCTCTGCCGCCAGGGCGGTGTGGCGGCGAGACTGCGGGGAGGTTCGATGGTGGTGGCAATCTTAGCCGAATTGCCCCGCTTGTGGGCAGCTTGCGAGGAGCCGGCGCATGACTGACTGGAATCGGGTTCTGGGTCAGGATTTGCGCGTCGAGGTTGTCATGGTGGCCGCCCCGACAACGGCCCCGCCAAGCCTCTCCGAAGTGGCCTGCCGCCTGCTCGATGGTCTGCCGCTCCTGGAAGAAGGCGGCGGCGAGGATGGGCTGTCGCGCGATTGTCAGCGACTGGAGCAAAAGCTCGATCTCATCATTGATCTCCTGGGGGCCCGGCTCTCCGAGCGCTTGCCGCCGCCTGAACCCCTGACCCTGAGCGCCGAGGGTCTGGTGCTGCCCGCGCGCTTTCGGCCCGAGTACGGCGCCTGCATCGCGCTCTATCCCTCGGCGCGCTTGCCGCAACCGCTGGTGCTCGAACTCAAGGATTGGCACTGTGTGGGCGATGCCTGTGGTGCGCGCTGGGCAAGCGCGGATGCGCGCTTGCGCGACGCGCTCGGGCGCTGGGTGTTTCGTCTGCATCGGCGCGCCCTGGCTCGCGAGCGCGCGGCAAGTCGGGTACGCGCGGCGGATCGCTGAGCCTTGTCGCGACTGCCTTCGTCTGGGTTGGCGCACGCGGGCGCTCGCTTCGGAGCGGGTCTGATGGCCTGGCGCCGAGACTTGACAGCGCTTGGTGGGCGTTAAAAAATTGACGCCCAATCATCATGATCGCGATGATCGCTCTCGCCCTGGAGGCTAGGCAGCAGCGGCCTCCTTCCTGGATTCCTGACGCGTCCGCCACCGCTCCAGCGGCTTGGGTGACTGCGGGGCGGGGCCTTGTCGCGCCCAAAAGGACCGACCATCATGTCAATCGAGGGTCAGCAGCCCGAGGTGTCAGCAGGGATTCGCATTGGTTTGCATGGGGATGGAGAGGCCTGCGCCACAACCGCCTGCATTCTGCAATTCCTTGGCGTCGAGGTCCGCGCGCTGGGTGATCCCGCAGGCGCCGAGGGTTTGGATGCGCTGTGGTGTTGCGACACCGTCGCGACCCTGAGTCGTCTTCTGGCGCAGCTTGACAGGAGGCGGCTTCCTGCGTTGATCTGCCAGCCTCTCGATGGCCTCTTAGACGAATCCGTGCCGCTCGGATGCATGATCCCCTCTCCGCTGACGCCGGGTCGGGTGATCGCGGTGTTGCAGTGGCTGGCGCGCCGGATCGAAGATCCGCTGCCTGGCATGGAGGCGCTGGTTGGCGAACATCCCAGCATGCGCGCGGCCAAGCGCATGATCGCGCAGGTGGCGCGCAGCGACTCGACCGTGCTCATCCTTGGCGAAACCGGCTCGGGCAAGGAGGTGGTGGCGCGCGCCATTCATCAGGCCTCGCCACGCGCCGAGCGTCCCTTCGTCGCGGTGAACTGCGGCGCCATCCCGGGCGATCTGCTCGAAAGCGAACTCTTCGGCCACGAGAAGGGCGCCTTCACCGGCGCCTTTACGGCGCGCACCGGGCGCTTCGAGCTCGCGCGCGACGGGATGCTCTTTCTCGACGAGATTGGCGACATGCCGCTGCCCATGCAGGTGAAGCTGCTGCGCGTGCTCGAAGAGCGCACCTTCGAGCGGGTCGGCTCGAACAAGCCGATTCAGGCCCAGGCGCGCATCGTTTCCGCCACCCATCGCAATCTGGCCGAGGCGGTCGAGGCGGGCGGTTTTCGGCAGGATCTGTTTTTCCGTCTCAACGTCTTCCCCATCGAGCTGCCCCCGCTGCGCGAGCGGCGCAGCGACATCCCGCTGCTGATTGCCTCCCTGGAGGCGCGGCTTCAGTCCCAGGGGGTAGAGACCGCGTGCCTGACCCCTGCCGTGATTGCGCATCTGCGCGCCTTGCCCTGGCCCGGCAACGTGCGTGAATTGGCCAATCTGCTGGAGCAGCTGGCCATCATGTATCCTGGCGAACTGGTTGATCTAGCGCAGCTGCCGTCACGTTTTCGTCCCGGTGAGACGGCGTTGCCCGATTGTGGCGAAACCTCGCCACCCCAAGTCGCATCCAGCCCTGCGGCGTCATCCGCCGATGCCGAGACTGTGCCACGTCTGCCGCCCGAGGGGCAGGGGCTGCGCGACTATCTCAACCAGATCGAGCGCGACATGATTCAGGCCGCACTTGAAGACCAGGATCAGGTTGTGGCGCGGGCGGCGCGACGCTTGGGTATGCGCCGCACCACCCTGGTTGAGCGGATGCGCAAGTTTGGTCTGGGGCGTGGGGACGCCACAGACGATTGAGCCTCTGTGATGTCGTCTCGATCTTGAGGGGTCGTGCTGCGTCAATAATTCGACTCTCTCCCTCCGTCTTCCACGAGTGGGTTTGCCGGGCTTGAAGGATGCGCGCGCGTCCGGCTGCCGCTCTCTCGCTTGGGCATTAAATTTGCTTGTCTGGTGGCGACATCAGATAAAGCCTTGACCTCGATCGGCAATCATTCGGGGTTGGGCGCCCAAGGCGGCTCGTCGCGGCCCGAGGCAGGAGACGGGAAACGTGAGTGAGATGCAGATTCAAAATGTCCTGGCGCAGATGCGAGCGCTCTCGCAGTCGGGGCGTGTCGAGGGGGTTGCCCCCCCGAGCGAGTCGGTGCGCGAGACGCAGGGCGATTTCGCGGCCACACTGCGCGATTCAATTCGCGCCGTGAACAACATCCAACAGGAGTCGAACGCGCTTCAGGAGCGCTTCGAGCTTGGCGATGCCAATGTCAGTCTCCCCCAGGTCATGGTAGCCATGAACAAATCGAGTCTTGCCTTTGAGGCAACCAATCAGGTGCGCAACCGCTTATTGTCGGCCTATCAGGAAGTCATGAGCATGCAGGTCTAGGTGCGCGCATTCAGAATCTTGACGGCGGAGCCCCAGGCGCATGGCCACTTCACTCACAGAGTCGCTCTCGGCGCGTGTGAAGATCTTCAACGAGCTGCCGGTTGGTCGGCAGATCGCGTTGATCGGCATGATTGCCGGTGGTCTGGTGGTGACGGCGGCCATCCTGTTCTGGACGCTGCGCCCGAGCTATGCCCCGCTTTTTACCTCGATGGAGAGCGCCGAGGCCGCCGAGGTGCTTCAGGCCCTCGATCAGCTCGGGGTGCCCTATCGCATCGACACGCTCTCGGGGCGCATTGAAATCCCGCAGGACAAAATCGCCGAGACCCGGCTGCTGCTGGCTGGCCAGGGGCTTCCTCGGGCCTCGGATTTTGGCTTTGAGCTGTTGCAGCAGGACATGGGGCTGGGCGCGAGCCGCCTCATGGAGGGGGCCTACCACCAGCGTGCGGTGGAGGGCGAGCTGGCGCGTTCAATCGCGGCGCTGGAGCCGGTGGAGAGCGCGCGCGTGCATCTGGCCCAGCCCGAGCGCTCGGTATTCGTGCGCGAGCGCCGCCCGCCCACGGCCTCGGTGGTGGTGAATCTGCGCGGCAGCCGCGCGCTCAGCGACATCCAGGTCGGGGCCATCGTGCATCTGGTTTCATCCAGTATCCCCGGGCTCGATCCCGAACGTGTGACCGTGGTGGATCAGCGTGGTCGTTTACTCACCAGCGACGGCGATGATCTGGGGCTTTCGACCAGCGCCGATCAGCTCGACTTCATGCGTCGTCTGGAGGCGAGCTATGTTGATCGTGTCATGACGTTGCTCACGCCCATCCTGGGTTCCGACGGGGTGCGTGTGCAGGTTGCGGCCGATCTGGATTTCTCGCGTGTCGAGCGCACCCAGGAGACCTTCAACCCCGAGCGCACGGCTGTGCGTTCCGAGCAGCTCAACGAGCAGGAGCGGGTGGGTAGCGACCCCTTCGCGGGCGGCATTCCGGGGGCATTGACCAATCAGCCGCCGCAGGGCGGTGCGCTGGGCGAGCAACCGCCCGCCGATCCCATGCAGCCGAGCAGTCGCAGTCTGCAAAAGACCCGTAATTACGAGATTGACCGCAGTATTGCCCATGTGCGTGAGATGCCGGGCGGCATCCGGCGTCTATCCACGGCGGTGGTGGTGGATTATCGTGAAGAGGTCAACGAGGAGGGCGAACTGGTCCGGGTGCCGCGCAGCGAGCAAGAGCTCGAAAGCATTCGCGCCCTGGTGCGCGAGGCGGTTGGATTCAATCCCGAGCGCAACGACTCTATTAATGTCATCAGCGCCTCCTTCCAGCCTGGTCTGGATGAGGAAAAGATCGACATCTGGACCCAGCCCTGGTTCATTGAGCTGGTGAAGATCGGCGCGGGCCTGATTCTGGCCCTGGCCGTGCTGCTCACCATCGTGCGCCCAGCCGTGCGCCAACTGGCCCCGCCGCCCGAAGCCGAGGATGAGGCGCGGGCCGCGCTGGAGGCTGGAGAAGGCCGCGAAGGCGAGGACGGCGAGGAGACCGTGGCGCTGGGTCAGCCGAGCGATGGCATTGCCGCGCTCATCGGTCCCAAGGGTCCGGATCAGCAGCAGCTCGACATCGACGCGGTGCGCGAGATGGTCAAGGAAGATCCCAAGCGGGTCGCTCAACTCATGAAGGTATGGCTCTCCGACGATGGCTGAAGCAAAGGATCCCTCGAAATACACAGGCGCCGAGCGTGTCGCCATCTTTCTCATGAGCATTGGCGAGGCTTCGGCCTCCGAGGTGTTGCGCCACATGGGGCCGAAGGAGGTGCAGAAGATCGGCACCGCCATGGCCTCGCTAGAGCGCATTTCGCGCCGCGATATCGACTATGTGCTCAAGCTTTTCTCGGAGGCGGTGCATGAGCACACCTCGCTCGGGATTGGCGCCGAGGACTATGTGCGCTCGGTGCTCACCTCGGCGCTCGGTGAGGACAAGGCCTCGGGGCTCATCGACCGCATTCTGCTCGGGCGCAATTCCAAGGGACTGGAGGCGCTGAAATGGCTCGATCCACGCGCCATCGCCGAGATGATCCGTCACGAACATCCGCAGATCGTGGCCATTGTGCTGTCGCATCTCGATGCCGATCAGGCCGCCGAAACCCTGGCCTTTTTGCCCGAACGCATGCAGTCCGACATCATCCTGCGCATTGCCACCCTCGATGGCGTGCAACCAGCGGCGCTGCACGAACTTGACGAGATTCTCGAGCGCCAGCTCTCGGGCAAGAGCACCGCCAAGTCGTCCATGGTCGGCGGCGTCCAGACGGCGGCCAATATCCTCAACTTCATGGATGCCTCTCAGGGCACGGCGGTCATGGCTGGCGTGACCCAGGTCGATGAAGATCTCAGCGAGCGCATTCAGGAGCTGATGTTCGTCTTTGATAGCCTGGTCGATGTGGATGATCGCGGCATTCAGACGCTGCTGCGCGAGATTTCGACCGATCAGCTGGTGCTCGCGCTCAAGGGCGCCGACGATGCGCTCAAGGACAAGGTGTTCAAGAACATGTCGAAGCGCGCAGCGGAGATGTTGCGCGAGGATCTGGCCGCCAAGGGGCCGGTGCGGCTGAGCGATGTCGAGAGCGCCCAGAAGGACATTCTGGCCACGGCGCGGCGTCTCGCCGAGAGCGGTGACATCGTGCTCGGTGGCGCTGGCGGGGAGACGCTCATTTGAAAAGCGTATCGGTGCTCTATGCCGATCGGCTCGACGGTATCGCCGAGCGCTGGCTGCCGCCCGATGTGGGCGATCCGCCCGCAGCCCGGGAGCCGGAACCCGAGCCCGAACCGCAGCCCCGACTGCCAACTGCCGCCGAGATTGAGGCCATTGAGCAGGAGGCGCGTGAGGCGGGCTATGCGGCGGGGCGCGAGAGCGGTGAAAAGGAAGGCTACGAGGCCGGCTTCGAGAGTGGCTACAAGGAAGGTCATGCGCTGGGCTATCGCGAGGCCGAGAGCGAGGCGCGCGCACGCGCCGACAAGGTGCTGCGCGAGACCGTCGAGGCGCTTGAGGGTGTGGCGCGCGACCTGGCCGATCCGCTTGGCGCCATGGTCGATGATCTGGAGCCCGATCTGCTTGCGCTGGTGGTGGCGATGGCGCGTCGGGTGATTCTGGCCGAGCTGGAGACGCGCCCTGAGCTGGTGAGCCGGGTGCTGCACGAGGCGCTGGCTGAGCTGCCCTCGCGGCGTCACGAGGTGCGGGTGCGGATCAATCCCGAGGACGCGTCCGTGCTGCGCGACTATGGGCGCGCGCAGGAGGCGTCGATCCACTGGATCGAGGATGAGGAGGTTGCGCGCGGCGGTTGCCGGGTCGAAAGCGGCCCGAGCCAGATCGACGCCAGCCTGGAGACGCGCCTCAGTCATGCCGTGGATGCGATCTGGGGGCAACATCAGTCGCCGCCCGAGTCGCCACCTCCCGAGCCGTCACGTCCTGATCCGCCACAACCCGAGCCAGCGCCGCGCCCACCCGAGGCGAGCGCACGCCCTGGCGCCGAAGACAAGACCGCCCGCGCTGCACAGCGCGAGCCGCCCGGACCGATGGATGAGGCCGGCGTCATGGAGTCGGAGGCTGGCGATCCGCAGGCGGCGGACGTGGAAGCAGAGGCGCCCGAGTCCAGCCCCGAGGTCGCGCCGAGTACGCCTCGGCGCAACGACACCGAACCGCCCGATCCGCCGCCTGATCTGCCGGACGAGCGGTCCGGACCCGCTGTGGAGAGCACGCCATGACCGAGACCATCGAAGGGCTGCGCAAGGAGGGCTCGCGTCAGCTCGCCAGTGGCTTGCGCGAACGCCTGGCGCAATCCGGCAAGCGCCTGGAAAAGGCCCCGGCGCCGCGCCCTGAGGGTCGCCTGTCGCGCATGGTGGGTCTGACCCTGGAGGCCGAGGGTATCCGGCTCCCGGTAGGCGGGCGGGCGGCCATTCATACGGTGACGGGGCAGCGGGTGACCGCCGAGGTGGTGGGTTTTCAGGGCGAGCGCACCTTCCTCATGCCGGAGGGACGCATCGAGGGTCTGATTCCCGGCGCGCGTATCGAGCCGCTCGATCAGTTGCGTCGAATTCCCGTCGGTCCGCAATTGCTTGGTCGGGTGATTGGCGCCAATGGCGAGCCGCTCGACCGGGCTGGTCCCATCCGTACCACCGAGGAGATGCCCATCGAGGGGCGCATGATCAACCCCCTGACGCGCGACCCCATCCGCAGCTCGCTCGATGTCGGCATTCGCGCCATCAATGGCCTGCTCTCGGTGGGGCGTGGCCAGCGTATCGGTCTCTTCGCCGGCACCGGCGTGGGCAAGAGCGTGCTGCTCGGCATGATGACCCGCTACACCGGGGCCGATGTCATCGTGGTGGGGCTTATCGGCGAGCGCGGACGCGAGGTGAATGAGTTCATCTACGACATTCTGGATGAGGAGTCGCGCCAGCGCACCGTGGTGGTGGCGGTGCCTGCCGATCAGTCGCCCTTGCTGCGCCAGCACGGCGCCCTGGTGGCCACGGCGGTGGCCGAGTATTTTCGCGATCAGGGGCTCGATGTGCTGCTGCTCATCGACTCGCTGACGCGCTTTGCCCAGGGCGCGCGCGAGATTTCCATGGCGATTGGCGAACCGCCGGCCACCAAGGGCTATTCGGCCTCGGTGTTCGCGCGTCTGCCCGCGCTGGTCGAGCGCGCCGGCAATGGCGACAAGGGCGGCGGCTCCATTACCGCCTTCTACACGGTGCTGGCCGAGGGCGATGACCAGAACGACCCCATCGTAGATGCCGCGCGCGGTGTGCTCGATGGCCATATCGTGCTGTCGCGCGACGTGGCCCAGGGCGGGCGCTATCCGGCCATCGACATCGGCGCCTCGCTCTCGCGCGTCATGAGCGCCGTGGTGAGCCCCGAGCATGAGCGCGCGGCGCGGCGCTTTCGCGGGCTCATGGCCACCTACACCCGCAACCGTGATCTCATCGCGGTGGGCGCCTACCGCAAGGGCTCCGATCCCCAACTCGACGAGGCGGTGGCCATGCAGCCGCGCCTGGAGGCCTATCTGTCGCAGCAGCGCGATCAGTGCGTCAGCTTCGAGCAGGCGCGCGACGAACTATTGACGCTGGTCTCGACCGCGCGCGGAGGCGGCGCATGAGTGCCGCCATCCGCCGCGTGCAGCGCTTGCTCACGATCCGCGAGGCGCAGGAGACTGAGGCGGCGGTCGCGCTCGCCACGCGGCTGGAGGCGGTCACGCGCATTGAGCAGCAGCGCGAGCAACTCGAAAGCTACCAGCGCGAGACCCTGGCCGCGCTGATCCCGACCGATGCCGCCATGCTGCGCCAGCTTGCGCAGATGCGCGAACAGGTGCGCGAGGCCCTCGATCAGCAGGAGCTGCGCCTGGCCGCCGCTCAGTCCCAGCTCGAACAGGCACGCGCCATCTGGAGCGAGCGCCATCAGGCAAGCCTCTCGCTGGAGAAGCTGATCGAGCGCCGCCGTCAGCAGGAGTGGGTGCATGAAGCGCGGCGTCAGCAATTGGAGCAGGATCTGTGGGCTACGCGACGCGCCTTCGATCAAGCGCATCAGGACTGAATGGCGCGAAAGCTGCTTTGTTCGCAGCAAAGGCCAAGCTGCTCGGCAGGTGCCGGGCGCGAGCGACCGTGCGCCAGGCTGCCGGCGCGGCTACCCTGAACTCTGCCTGAGACGAGGTTTTCACCATGCAATCGAATCCGCTGCAACTCTCGCTCGGGGCCTTGCTCTCGGGCCTCTCGGGCGCGGGACTCAGCGCAGAGAGCCTTGAGCAGGGAGGCGAGGGCGCCTTTCTGGAAAGCTTCGAGGCGCGTCTGCGCGAACTGCTCGGTGAGCAAGGGCTGGATCTGGAGTCGCTCGATCCGGCGGCGGCAGGCGCCTTGCAGGCGCAGCTCGCGCAGTGGATGCCGCCCCCTCAGATGCCATCCCTGCCGCTCGCGTCCGCTCTGCAAGTCCCTGCCCAGGACTCGCCCGAGGCGACAACCCTCGCGCGGCTTGTCTCTCAACAG
>JAFGTZ010000160.1 GCA_016938795.1 Chromatiaceae bacterium
ACGGGCGTGGGCAAGACCGAGGTGACGCGCCAGCTCGCGCGCATTCTCGGCATGGAGCTGATTCGCTTTGATATGTCGGAGTACATGGAGCGACACACGGTCTCGCGGCTCATCGGCGCGCCGCCCGGCTATGTGGGTTTCGATCAGGGCGGGTTGCTCACCGAGGCCGTCAACAAGCATCCGCACGCCGTGCTGCTGCTCGACGAAATCGAGAAGGCCCACCCGGATGTCTTCAACCTGCTCCTGCAGGTGATGGACCACGGCACCCTCACCGACAACAACGGGCGCAAGGCCGATTTTCGCAACCTGGTGCTGGTGATGACCACCAATGCCGGCGCCGAGGAGACGGCGCGCCGCTCCATCGGGTTTACCGAGCAGGATCATTCAAGCGACGGGCTGGAGACGCTCAAGCGTTATTTCACGCCCGAATTCCGCAATCGGCTCGATGCCGTGGTGCAGTTTGCGCCGCTCGCCGAGGAGACGGTGCGCAGCGTGGTCGAGAAGTTCCTCTTCGAGCTTGAGCAGCAGCTTGAAGAGAAGAAGGTGGCGCTCAGCGTGGATGTCAGCGCGCGCGATTGGCTGGCGCGCAAGGGCTATGATCCGCAGATGGGTGCGCGGCCCATGGCGCGCGTGATCCAAACCCACATCAAGAAACCGCTCGCCAATGAGCTGCTCTTCGGCGATCTGGCCACGGGCGGCAAGGTACGCGTGTTCGCGCGCGACGAGGCGCTCTGTTTCGAGATCAATGGCGAGGAGCGCGAACTCTAGGCCCGAGAAGGCGCGCGCGGGGGCTGGCCGGCTTGGCTGGCCTCAGCGCGCCCGGTAAACGATACGGCCCTTGGTGAGATCGTAGGGGGTGAGTTCCACCGTGACCTTATCGCCCGTGAGGATGCGGATATAGTGCTTGCGCATCTTGCCGGAAATGTGCGCGGTCACAATGTGACCATTTTCAAGTTGCACGCGAAAAACCGTATTGGGCAGGGTCTCGGTGACCGTGCCTTCCATCTGGATGACATCGTCTTTAGACATCGGCGTTAAACTGCCTCGACAGCTACAGTGGCTAAAGCCGTCGGAGTATACAGTGGCTCGACGGAAACGGCCATATCAAAGCCCCA
>JAFGTZ010000161.1 GCA_016938795.1 Chromatiaceae bacterium
CGCGCTGGCCGCCTTGTTCGATCTGCCCGATTCACGCCTCGGCGTGACCGAGGTGCTGGGCTGGCTGGAGATTGCCGCCATCCGCCGACGCTTCGGCATCGAGGAGGCGGGGTTGGAGTGGATCCGGCGCTGGATCGAGGAGAGCGCCATCCGCTGGGGTATCGATGGGGTCATGCGCGAGGGCTTCGATCTGCCCGCCGAGGAGGCGCATAGCTGGCGTTTCGGGCTGGAGCGCCTCTTTCTGGGCTATGCCCTGGCGCCCGATGGAGAACTCTACGAAAACCTGCTGCCCTGTGCCGAGGTGGAGGGGCAGCGGGTGGCCACCCTGGGCGGTTTGCAGGAGTTTCTCGACCGCCTCGCCCGCTGGCGCGAGGGGCTGCGCGCGCCGCGCCCGCTCATCGAGTGGGTGGAGAGCCTCCAGGCGCTCATGGCCGAGTGTCTGGCGCCGGATGAAGACGAAGACCTGGCGCTGCGCCCGCTGCGACTCATGCTCGATCGGCTGCGCGCGGATGCCGAGGCGCTGGGTTTCAGCGCCCCCGTTGGTCGTGCCCTGATCCGCGCCGAGGTGCGCGAGGCCCTGGCGCTCGCGGCGCCGACCCAGCATTTTCTCACCGGCCGCGTCACCTTCTGCAACATGGTGCCCATGCGCAGCATTCCCGCGCGGGTGGTTTGTCTGCTCGGCATGAACGGCAGCGACTTTCCGCGCGATCAGCGTCCCGCCGCCTTCGATCTCATGGCGCGCGAGCCGCGCCGGGGCGACCGCTTGCGCCGTCAGGACGACCGCAACCTCTTTCTGGAGGCGCTGCTCTCGGCGCGTGATGTCTTCTATGTCTCCTGGCTGGCCTTCGATGCCCGCGACAATGCGCCGCGGGTGCCAAGCGTCATGCTCAATGAGCTGCTCGACGCGCTCGATCGCAGCGAATGTGCCCCGGACGGGGGCTTGCTCTCGGACTGGCTCTGTGTGAAGCATCCGCTGCAACCCTTTTCGGCGCGCTATTTCACGGGCGCGCAGCCGCGCCTTTTCAGCTATCACGCCGATTGGTGCGCCGCCGCCGCTAGTCCCGCCGCACCGGCGCCGCCCTTTGCCGCCACGCCCTTGCCCGCGCTGGCGGGCGAGCGCTCGGTTGATCTGGCCGATCTGCTGCGCTTTCTGCGCCTGCCCGCGCGCTGGTTTCTCACCCGCCGGCTCGGGCTGCGCGCCCCGGACGAGCCGCTGCTGCTCGATGAGCGCGAACCCTTCGTGCTACACGGGCTGGAGGGCTGGCAGCTGCGCCAGCGTCTCTGGGATCTGGTCGCCACTCAGGGCTCGCCCGAGCCGCTGCTGCGCGCGGCGGGCGAGCTGCCGCATGGGGTGGTGGGCTCGCTCACCCTGGAGCGCGCGCAGCGCCGGGTCGAGCGCTTTCACCGCAAGCTGTTGCCTTATCTGGAGGCGCCCCGTCCCGCGCTGGAGGTCGATCTGCGCTGTGGCGAGTGGCGCGTGCAGGGCTGGATGCAGGGGCTCTATGGGGGCGGACTGCTGCGTTATCGCCTAGGACGTCTGCGCGCGGTCGATCGGCTTCAGCTCTGGGCCGAACATCTGGTGCTCAACGCCCTGGAGCCGGACGGAGGACACAGCTCGCGCTTTGTCGCGGAGGATGACTTGCTGTCCCTCACGCCTTACGCCAGCGCTGCCGAGCGGCTGGCCGAGCTGCTGGAGCTGTATCAAGAGGGGCAGAATCAGCCCCAGCCGCTCTTTCCCGAAACCTCCTGGGCCGAGGCGTGCGCCAAACTGCCCGCCCGCGACAAGGCCTGGCTGGGCGATGACTTCAGCGAGTTGCGCGGCGAATCCGAGGATGAGGCGGTGCGCATCGCCTTCCGGGGCTATGCCGATCCGCTTGCCGAGACGCCCTTCGCCCAGCTTGCGCAGCGTCTCTTCAAGCCCATGATTGACCATGAGGAATCCCCCCATGGCTGAGTCTCCGCAGGTGCTTGATCTGCCCGGCATGGCGCTCGATGGACTGCATCTCATCGAGGCCAGCGCCGGCACGGGCAAGACCTACGCCATCAGTCATCTGGTGTTGCGTCTGGTGCTGGAGGCCGAGCGTCGGGTCGAACAGATTCTGGTGCTCACCTTCACCGATGCCGCAACCGAGGAGCTGCGCGAGCGCATCGCACGGCGTCTGCGCGAGGCGCGCGCGGCCTTTGTGCCGGGCTCGCCAGTGCCGCGCGATTCCCTGCTCGCCGAGCTGGTCGCCCGCCACGCCGACCCCGAGCGCGCCCGGGTACTGCTCGACGCGGCGGTGGC
>JAFGTZ010000162.1 GCA_016938795.1 Chromatiaceae bacterium
GCCCGCCGACACCCTCAGGAAGGGCGCCTGAGAGCCGAGGGCGCGCAGATGGCGTTCGGCGCGCTCGGGGTCGAAGTCATCGAGCAGCGGCAGCAGGTCGGCCTTGGTGCAGAGCACCAGATCGGCGGCGCGAAACATAACCGGGTATTTCGCCGGCTTGTCGTCGCCCTCGGGCGTCGAGATCAGCACCAGATTGCGCTGCTGTCCCAGATCGAAGCTGGCCGGACAGACCAGGTTGCCGACATTCTCGATGAACAGCAGATCAATGCCATCCAGATCGAGTTGATGAAGCGCCTGGTGTACCAGATGGGCGTCGAGATGACAGGCGCTGCCGGTGGTGATCTGCACCGCCGGAACCCCCTTGGCGCGAATGCGCTCGGCGTCGTTCTCGGTCTCCAGATCGCCCTCGATAACCGCGATGCGCGCCTCGGCGCCGAGCGCCTCGATGGTTGCCTCCAGCAGGCGGGTCTTGCCCGCGCCGGGCGAGGACATGAGGTTGATGGCGAGCACGCCATGGCGCTCGAAATGCTCGCGATTGTGCGCCGCGCGGTGGTCGTTCTCGGCGAGCAGATCGTGCAGCAGGTTCAGCTCGATCGAATGTCCATCGCCAGACATCGGAGCATGCTCATGAAGATGGCCCGGGGTGGCGGCGCAGCCGCAGCTTGTGCACATGACATCGGTTCCTCTAAAAGACGGACGCACTCAGTCGTCCAGATCGAGCTCCAGCCGCAGAAGCAACAGCTCGTCGCCGCCAAGCAGGCGCGTGTGACAACTGCCGCAGGCCGCGCACAGCAGGCGATTGGGGGCCGCCTCATTCTCATGCCCGCAGTCGAGACAGTACACCCGCACCGGCGCCGGTTCGATCTCTAGCCGCGCCCCCTCGGCACAGGTGGCCGCAGCGGCCAGCGGAAAGGCCTGGCGCAAAAGCGCCGGCTCGACGCCCGAGAGCGGCCCGATGCGCAGCACGATGCGCCCGACCCGGCGCGCGCCCTGAGCGCGCGCGAGACGCTCGACCTCATCGAGCAGGGCCTCACAGATGGAAAGCTCGTGCATGAGGCGCTGCTCGCCGTTCGTCAGCCATCGAAGTAGGTATAACCGTAGAGACCCGCCTTGAGCTCGACATAGAAACGCTCGCGGGTCTCGCGATCAAGTTCGGCCGCGTCGAGCTTGCGCCGGTAGTGCGCGAGCAGGGTGCGCGGTTCGAAATGCACATAGCTCAGCAGCTCGTCGGTCGAGTCGCCGCGCTCGGGTTCGAGCAGGCGATAGCCGCGCGCGGCGCTCGCATCCAGTTCCACATTGACGGCATCCGTGTCGCCAAAGAGATTGTGGATGTCGCCCAGAATCTCCTGGTAGGCGCCCACCATGAAGAAGCCGATGAGATAGGGTCCATCCGCGCCCGCATCGGCATGCACCGGCAGACTCGCCTCGACCCCACCCTCATCGACATAGTGGGTGATGCAGCCGTCGGAGTCGCAGGTCAGATCGTGCAGCAGGGCGCGCGCCTCGGGCGGTTCGTTCAGACGCTGAATGGGCACGATGGGAAAGATCTGATCGAGCGCCCAGACATCGGGCATCGACTGAAAGAGCGAGAAGTTGCAGAACAGCTTGTCGGCGAGCAGGGCGTTGATGTCGTCGCCCAGTTCGCGATGACGCCGAATGGCCGGATCGAGCCGGCGGGCCAATGCGCGGCAGATGGCCTGAAACAGCTCCTCGGCGCGCGCGCGCGCGGACAGGTCGAGCTGATCCTGGGCAAAGGCCTCCTGCACGCGCCCGAGCAGCTCGCGCGCCTCGGCATAGACCTCCTGTGGCGCGGCCTCGCGCGCCGCGCGCAACTGCGAGGCCAGCGCCTGCAGCAGCGCATCGCCCTCGTCGGGCAAGGGCGCCACGGCAACGCCGCCGGCCTGCTCGCGGTCGATCACATTGGTGATGAGCACCGCATGATGCGCGGTCAGGGCGCGGCCCGACTCGCTCAGCAGATTGGGCTCGGGCAGCCCAGCGCGCCGGCATTCGGCCGCCACCGTATTGACGATGACCCCGGCATAGCCCTCGAAGCCGTAATTCACCGAGCAATAGCTGCGTGTGCGGGTGCCCTCGTAATCCACCCCCAGTCCGCCGCCCACATCCAGGGTGTCGAGCGGCGCACCCAGCCGGCGCAGCTCCGCATAGAAGCGCACCAGCTCGGCCACGCCGGCGCGAATATCCTGAAGATTGGGGATCTGCGAGCCGAGATGGGCGTGCAGAAGCCGCAGCCAGTCGAGCCGTCCGGCGGTGCGCAGCGCCCGCACCAGTTGCAGAATCTGGTTCGCCGAGAGCCCGAACTTGGCCTTCTCGCCGCCGCTGCTCTGCCAGTTGCCGGCCGCCGCCGAGACCAGCCGCACCCGCACGCCAAGCAGCGGCTCGACATCCAGATGGGCGGCCTCTTCGAGGATGAGCGGCAGCTCCGAGGGCTTTTCGATCACCAGATGCACGCGCAGCCCCAGGCGCCGCCCGATGAGCGCGAGACGGATATATTCGCGATCCTTGTAGCCGTTGCAGACGATGAGCCCGCCCGGCGGCGAGAGCGCCAGCACCGCCATGAGCTCGGGCTTGCTGCCGGCCTCGAGTCCGGCCTCGCCCGAGTGCAGAATCTCGCGCACCACCCCGGCCTGCTGGTTGACCTTGATGGGATAGACCGGCTGGTAGCGCCCGCTGTAGCCGCAGGCGGTGGCGGCATCGGCAAAGGCCTGGTGCAGGGTGCGCACGCGGTGGCGCAGGATGTCGGTAAAGCGCACCAGCACCGGCAGCGCCAGCCCCTCGGCATCCAGCTCCTCGGCAAGCGCGACCAGATCGACCTCGGTGGCGCCCTCGGGGTCGGGACGCGCGCACAGATGCCCCTGGGCGTTAATGTTGAAATACCCCTCGCCCCAGCGGTCGATGGCATAGATACGATTGCAGCGTTGGACCACGGGGTCCATACAGCGATTCTCCTGTTGCAAACCCCTCTCCCGCGCTGGGAGAGAGGGTTGGGGTGAGGCTGGCGCCCTAGATCTGCGGCTGAACAGTCTCCAGATGCCAGATGTCGCGATTGTAGTCCGCAATGGTGCGATCAGAGGAGAAAAAGCCGCTGTGCGCCGTGTTGAGGATACTCATGCGCAGCCAGGTCTCGGGGTCGCGGAAGGTAGCCGCCGCGCGCGCCTGGGTGTCGATATAGCTGCGGAAATCGGCGGCGGTCATCCAGGGATCGTGCGGGTTGCGAATGGAGAGGATGACGGAGTCGAAGAGCCCTGGGGTGAAGCGATTGAAATGGCCTGATTCGAGCAAGTTCATCACCTCGCGCAGCGCGGGATCGGCGGCGATGATGCCATTGGGGTCATAGTGACCGCGCAGCGACTCCACACCCTCTGCCGTGAGCCCGAAGAGGAAGAAGTTCTCCTCGCCCACCTGCTCGCGAATCTCGATATTGGCACCGTCCAGGGTGCCAATGGTAAGCGCCCCGTTCATCATGAACTTCATGTTGCCCGTGCCCGAGGCCTCCTTGCCGGCGGTCGAGATCTGCTCGGACAGATCCGTGCCCGGCGCAATTACCTCCATGAGCGTGACCCGGTAGTCGGGCACGAAGGCCATGCGCAGCAAGCCCTCGGTGTCGGGATCCTTGTTCACCACCTCGGCCACGGCACAGGCGAGCTTGATGATCTGCTTGGCCATGAAATAGCCAGGGGCCGCCTTGCCGCCAATGAGCACGCAGCGCGGCGTCCAGTCGCGCGTGTCGCCCTGCTTGATGCGGTTGTAGAGATGGATGACATGCAGGATGTTCAGCAGCTGGCGCTTGTACTCGTGGATGCGCTTGACCTGGGTATCGAACAGCGCATCGAGCGGAAAATCGACACCGCAGATGTCCGCGACCGCCTCGGCCAGACGCGCCTTGTTCGCGCGGCGCATGGCCGCCCAGCGCTCGCGAAAGGCCGCATCCTCGGCCAGGGGCGCGAGCCGTTCGAGTTCGGAAAGATCGCGCACCCAGCCGGTGCCGATCGACTCATCGAGCAGTTGCGCCAGGCCCGGATTGCACATCGCCAGCCAGCGGCGCGGCGTAACCCCATTGGTCTTGTTGTTGAACTTCTCGGGCCACATCGCATGGAAATCCTGGAAGAGGCCCTTGGTGAGAAGCTCGGAGTGCAAGGCCGCGACCCCGTTGACCGAGAAACTGCCGACAATGGCCAGATAGGCCATGCGCACCTGGGGATCGTGCCCCTCCTCGATGAGCGACATGCGCCGCTGGCGATCATTGTCGCCCGGCCAGCGGCGCGACACCTCCATGAGAAAGCGCGCGTTGATTTCGTAGATGATCTCCAGCAGGCGCGGCAGCAGCGACTGAAAGAGCCGCACCGGCCAACGCTCCAGCGCCTCGGGCAGGAGGGTGTGGTTGGTGTAGGCCATGCAGCGCCGGGTGATGGCCCAGGCGCTGTCCCACTGCAGGCCGTGCTCGTCCATGAGCTGGCGCATCAGCTCGGCGACCGACACCGCCGGATGGGTGTCGTTGAGCTGGAAGCAGTTGCGTTCGGCAAAGTGGCTGAAATCGTGCCCATGCAGCCGGATCCAGTCGCGCAGCACGTCCTTGAGGCTGGCGCAGGCGAGGAAATACTGCTGGCGCAGCCGCAACTCCTTGCCGTTCTCGCTGGCATCATTGGGGTAGAGCACCATGGTGATGTGCTCGGCCTGGTTTTTCTGCGCCACCGATTCGGGATAGCTGCCGGCGTTGAATTCGCCGAGATTGAACTCATCGGTGGCCGCCGACTTCCACAGCCGCAGGGTGTTGACGGTCTCGTTGCGATAGCCCGGCACCGGGATGTCGTAGGGCACGGCCAGCACATCATGGGTTTCAACCCAGCGCACCACATGGCGCCCGCTGGCATCCACAGAGTGCTCGGTGCGCCCGCCGAAATGGACCCGCTGGGTGAACTCGGGGCGCTCCAGCTCCCAGGGGTTGCCATCGCGCAGCCAGTGATCCGGCTCCTCGGCCTGGGCGCCGCCCTCGATAGTCTGGCGGAACATGCCGTATTCGTAGCGCAGCCCGTAGCCGCGCACCGGGAGTTGCAGCGTGGCGCAGGAGTCGAGAAAACAGGCCGCCAGGCGGCCCAGACCGCCGTTGCCCAGACCCGGATCGGGCTCGTTCGAGGCAATCTCCTCAAGCTCCAGACCCAGATCGTGCAGCCCCTGGCGCACCGCGTCATCGAGCCCGAGATTGAGCATGGCGTTGGAGAGCGCACGCCCCATGAGAAATTCGAGCGAGAGATAATAGACGCGCTTGCAGTCGCGCTCGTCATAGGCCTGGCGAGTGCGCTTCCAGCGCTCCATGAGACGGTCGCGCAGGGTGATGGCCAGCGCCGCGTAGGAATAATAGGCCGCCTGACAATCGCGATCACGCCCCAGGGTATAGGCGTAATAATGGCGAAAATCCTTCGCCAGACCCTCGGCATCCATGGGCAGGGATGGCAGCTCGAAGAATTCCTCCTTGAGCTGATTGCGGATCACATTATTGAAGGGAGACATGGTGTCCTTCGGTCCTGTGCAGAGGGTTGAACATTGGCCAGCGGCCGGACAATGACGGCTGAGCAGTCGGAAGGGTACGGGCAGCCATGCTGAAAAGATAGACGAGCAGCAAGGGCGCGCCCTCAATAATACAGCGTCACCAGACGCCAACCGACCCCGATGAAGCGCAATCTCAGGTGCAGCGAGCCTGGATCAGTGGGGCCAAGACGCACCGCGAAATAGAAAGGCCCCTCGAACCAGGCGTGGGTCAGGCCGGGCAGAAAGCCGCGCCGATCCAGGGCGCGCGCCTCAAGCTCAGCGCGCACCCAATCGAGCGTGACCAGATCGTCCAGCGCATCGGCCCCATTGCGGCGGATGCCAATCTCCAGCCAGGCGATAAAGTCATCGGAGAATTCGGCGATGGCGCTCGGGCGTTCCTTGTTTAGACGACGCGCAATCTCCTCGCGAACCGCAGGCAATTCGACCAGCCGGGCCAGGACGGCCTCATCCCGCGCGACAATGGCCTCGTTCAGCCGCCACAGGGTGGCATAGGGCCAGCTCAGATAGAGCAACAGCATGATCAGCACCGGGACCATGAACCACAAGGGCGGCGCGAACCGCTGCCGCCAGGATCCGTTCAGGTGCCAGGACGGGCGCGTCCGGGGAAAGACCTGTGATGCCGCCGCCATGATCCTCAAGCCGCCCCCTGCACCTGCTCAATGGCCTCGCTGACCTCCAGCCAGGCGACCTCGGCAAGGCCCAGGGCCGCCTCAAGCACGCGGCGCTCCTCGGCCAGTTCAAGCAGGCGCGCCTTGACGGCGGGCTCGGAACCATAGAGGGCTGGATCAGCCAGGGCCGCGTCGAGTTGCGCGCGCCGTTCGCCAAGTCGGGTCAGTTCATGCTCCAGCTCGCGCTCGCGCGCGCGCAGCGGGGCCAGGGCGCGACGCGCCTCGGCGGCCTCGCGTCGCTGGGTGCGACGGTCGGGACTCTCGCGCCCCTTGGTCTCATCAGTGGCGCCACGCGCTGCGCCATCGCCCGCCGCGAGCCAGGCGGGATAGTCGTCGAGATCGCCATCAAAGGGCGCGACTCGGCCCCCATCGACCAGCCAGAGGGTATCGCAGGTCACACGCAGCAGATGACGATCATGCGAGACCACCACCAGCGCCCCCTCGAAGTCCTGCAAGGCCTCGCCGAGCGCCAGGCGCATCTCCAGGTCGAGATGGTTGGTGGGCTCGTCGAGCAGCAGCAGATTGGGCCGCTGGCGGATGATGAGCGCGAGCACCAGACGCGCCTTCTCGCCGCCCGAGAGCGGCGCCACCGGCTCCAGGGCGCAATCACCGCTGAAATCGAAGCCGCCGAGATAGTCGCGCAGCTCCTGCTCGCCCGCCGCCGGATCGAGGCGGCGCAGATGCGCGAGCGGGCTGTCGTCGGGGCGCAGCAGCTCAAGCTGGTGCTGGGCGAAATAGCCGATGCGCAGATCGCGCGCGCGCTCGCAGCGCCCCCCGCGTGGCTCCAAAGCACCGGCCAGCGTCTTGATGAGGGTGGACTTACCGGCCCCGTTGCGCCCGAGCAGACCGATACGATCGCCCGGCACCAGACTCAGCCCAACCCCATCGAGCACAGAGCACTCGGGGTAACCGAGGCTCGCCTCCTCAAGGCGCAGCAGGGGCCGGGGCAGCGCCTCGGGAACAGAGAACGCGAAACGAAAGGGCGAATCCACATGCGCCGGGGCGATCAGCTCCATGCGCTCAAGCGCCTTGAGGCGGCTTTGCGCCTGACGCGCCTTGGTGGCCTTGGCGCGAAAGCGCGCGACAAAGGACTGCATGTGGGCAATCTCGCGCTGCTGGCGCTCATGCGCCGCCTGCTGCTGGGCCAGACGCTCGGCGCGCTGGCGCTCGAAAGCGCTGTAGTTGCCGCTGTAGAGATGCAGTTGCTGCCCCTCGATCCGCACCACCTGATCGACCACGGCATCGAGAAAATCGCGATCGTGCGAGATCAGCACCAGGGTGCCCGGATAGGCGCGCAGCCAGCCCTCCAGCCAGATGACCGCATCCAGATCGAGATGGTTGGTCGGCTCGTCGAGCAGCAGCAGATCCGAGCGGCACATGAGGGTGCGCGCCAGCGCCAGACGCATGCGCCAGCCGCCCGAATAGCTCGACAGGGCGCGGCGCTCCTCACCTGGCGCGAAACCCAGACCGTGCAGCAAACGCGCCGCGCGGCTCTCGGCGCCATAGCCGTCGATCGCCTCGAAACGTCCGAGCCATTCGGCATGGCGCAGCCCATCGCCCGC
>JAFGTZ010000022.1 GCA_016938795.1 Chromatiaceae bacterium
CTATGCGCGGTTGCGCGCGCACTGGGACCGCGAGGCGCGCGCGGTGCTGGCCGAGGGACGCCATCCGCTCGACTTTGAGCAACTGCTGACGGTGGACGACCACGCCGCCCACAAGCGCCTGGTGGAGCACCTGAGCGCGAGCCACCGCCCGGCCATCGTCATCGCCGCGAGCGGAATGTGCGCGGGCGGGCGCATTCTCGATTATCTCAAGGCGATGCTCGGCGATCCGCGCCACGACGTGCTCTTTGTGGGCTATCAGGCGCGCGGCACGCCGGGCTGGGCCATTCAGCACTATGGACCGCGCGGGGGCTATGTGGAACTCGAGGGCGAGCGCATCGACATCCGCGCGCGCATTCATCGCCTCGGCGGCTACTCGGCCCATGCCGATCAGGGCGATCTGCTGGACTTTGTGGCGGCCATGCAGCCGCCGCCGCGCGAGGTGGTGCTGGTGCATGGCGAGGACGAGGCCCGCGCCGCGCTCGCGCGCGCGCTCAGCGAGCGGTTTGCTGGGGTGGTCGTTCGCCAGTGAGGAAACCGCCCCCTTTGAATCAAGGGGGCGGGAAAGGCTGCTATCCGAGCAGCGGAGCGATGGTCAGGCTGACGATGGCCATGACGTTGATGAGGATGTTCATCGCGGGGCCCGAGGTGTCCTTGAAGGGATCGCCCACGGTGTCGCCAACCACGGTGGCCTTATGCACCACCGAGCCCTTGCCGCCGAAGTTGCCCTTTTCGACATACTTCTTGGCGTTGTCCCAGGCGCCGCCCGCGTTGGCCATGGTGAGCGCGAGCAGCACGCCGCTGAGGAGCGCGCCGCCGAGCATGCCGCCGAGCGCCTCGGGGCCGATGCCGAAACCGACGATCGCCGGGGCGCTCACCGCGATCACGCCGGGCAGGATCATCTTCTGAAGCGCGGCAGTGGTGGCAATATCCACGCAGCGCGCGGTATCGGGCTTGGCGGTGCCTTCGAGCAGACCGGGAATCTCGTGGAACTGGCGACGGATCTCATTGATCATGGCAAAGGCCGCATCGCCCACCGCCGTCATGGTGATGGCGGCGATGAGGAAGGGCACGGCCCCTCCGATGAGCATGCCCATGAGCACGTCGGGATCGCCAAGGCTCAGCGCGAAATCAGGCACATGATGATGCAGCGTGGCGATATAGGCCGCGATGATGGTGAGCGCCGCCAGCGCCGCCGCGCCGATGGCGAAGCCCTTGCCGATGGCGGCGGTGGTGTTGCCCAGCTCATCGAGCGAGTCGGTAATGCCGCGCGTCTCCGCGCCCAGACCGCCCATCTCAGCAATGCCGCCGGCATTGTCGGCCACCGGCCCGTAGGCGTCGATGGCCATGGTGATGCCCACCGTGGCCAGCATGCCCACAGCGGCAATGCCCACGCCATAGAGCCCGGAGAGCTGGCTGGCCACAAAGATGATGGCGGCAATGGTGAGCACCGGAATGACCACCGACTGCATGCCGACAGCCAGGCCCGTGATCATGACCGTGGCATAGCCGGTTTCGCCCGACTTGGCGATGCGGCGCACCGGCGCGCCCGAGGTGTAGTACTCGGTGACCAGTCCGATGACGATGCCGCCGGCAGCGCCGGCAAGCACCGACCACCAGATGGAATTGGCCACATCCATAAAGGCGATGAGCCCGAAGGAGAGCAGGATGAACAACAGGCTCGCGCTCATGGTGCCGATGCGCAGCGCCGTGGCCGGCTTGCTCGCCGAGACCTGCTTGACCAGAAAGATGCCGCCGATGGAGCACAGCAGGCCGAGCGAGGCCAGCGCGAGCGGCAGGAACATGAGCGAGGACTGGGCGCCAAGCTGATCGAGCGCAGCGGCGGTGAGGGTCGCGGCGATGGCGATGGTGGCGATCTGCGCGCCGCAGTAGGACTCGAAGATGTCCGAACCCATGCCGGCCACGTCGCCCACATTGTCGCCCACGTTATCGGCGATCACGCCAGGGTTGCGCGGATCGTCCTCGGGAATGCCGGCCTCGACCTTGCCGACCAGATCGGCGCCCACATCGGCGCTCTTGGTGAAGATGCCACCGCCAACGCGATAGAAGAGCGCCACCGAGGAGGCGCCGACGCCGAAGCCGTGAATGGCGTGCGAGGTCTCGGGGTCGCCGCCAAAGAGCAGATAAAGAAAGCCCAGTCCGAGCAGACCAAGCGAGGCGACCAGCAGCCCCATGACCGAGCCGCCGAAGAAGGCCACGGTGAGCGCCGAAGCGGCGCCCTGGGTGTGCGCGGCCGTGGTGGTGCGCACATTCGCCTTGGTGGCCGAGAACATGCCCAGATAGCCCGCAGTGGCTGAGGCGCCGGCGCCGATCACAAAGGCCAGGGCGGTCTTCCAGCCGAGGAAGAGATAGAGCAGCACCAGCACGATGCCGGCGAAGACGGCGAGCATGAACAGCTCGCGTTTCATGAACACCATGGCGCCGAGATGAATTTCATCGGCGATGCGTTTAATCGCGTCCTCGCCCTCGGGATAGGCCAGGACCAGCTTGTAAATGGAATAGGCAACCCACAGGCCGCCAATTCCAAACAAAAGTGGAATCAATGCACTAGCTGACATTTTCAGTCCTCGATTGCGCAATCGTTCGGGGCGATAAAACCCCGGGGTTTATAGCAGATTGGCCACTGAAAAGCGATGCAATCGTCATTTGGCTGTCATATGCTGATGATTGAGAAAATCAGGCTCCTTCAAAGGTGAGGGGCTTGAATAGGCCTCTCCGCCACCCGCCGTGCAGCCGCTCCAGCGGCTGGGAAACAGGCTTTCGAGCACCCCCGAGCGGTGCAGCACCGCCATGCCCAGCACCTGGCCGCGATGGCAGGCGAAGAGCTGGCCGAGCGGGGTGCTGGCGCGTTGCTCGGGGCTGGGCTCGAAGGACTCGCGGCGCAGATAGCGATCACGCTGCTCGGCATCGAGTTCGATGCGATAGCCGCTCGCCGCCTGACCGAGCAGCAGCGCGCCACCCGTGGTCGGCTTGGGCGGGCGCACATTGGTGCGATGAAAAAAGAGCCCGCTCGCCTCGGCGCGCGGTGCGCGCGGCGGCTCGTGGTCGGCAGCCACCAGATGCAGTCCACGCCGCGCGCGCCGATGCACCCGATAGTGCGCGCGGATGTACTGGCCCAGTCCGTAGCGCGCCTCCAGACCTTCGATCCACGTCTCCACATCCTCGCTCGATAGCGCCTCCGGCTCGGGTGGCGGCTCGGCCGGGGCGCTCGCATCCTTCTCCAGCAGCGCCATGAAAAACCCGCCACTGTCGTTCTGATGGGGCCAGAGTCGCACGCAGCCTTCAAGCACCTGGGGCAGCCGCCGTCCCTGCCACTGGGTAATCCCCGGCGCGCTGCGAATCTCGGGCAGATGCACCGGCACCAAACGCACCAGATCGCCGAACTCGGCCAGTATCTCGGCCACGATCAGCTCGTTTTCCTCGGGCGCGAAGGTGCAGGTCGAATAGAGCACCCGCCCGCCCGGGCGGCAGCGACGCAGCGCCTGGCGCAGCAGGGCGTGCTGGCGCGGTGCAAGCCGGGCGCTGTTGTCGGGATCGAGCCGCCCGAGCAGCGCCGCATTGCGCCGCAGTGTGCCCTCGCTGGAGCAGGGCACGTCGGCGAGAATGCGGTCGAACTGACCGCCCGCCGCCGGCCAGTTGGCCCCATCCGAGCAGGTGGTGCTCACATTCACCACCCCGAGCCGGTCGAGATTGCCCTGCAGCGCCTTGAGTCGCGCGGTAGAGAGATCGTTGGCGATAAGGGTGCCGCGATTGTCGAGCGCGAAGGCGATCTGCGCGGTCTTGCCGCCCGGCGCGGCGCACAGATCAAGCACCCGCTGACCGGGGCGCAGATCCATGAGCCGCACCGGAAGCTGCGAGACCAGCTCCTGGGCGTGGGCAAGCCCCGCGCAATACCACCAGTGCTGCCCGGGGCGCACGCCCGGCGCAAGGCGCAGCGCCTCCGGCAGTCCGGGGACCGGACGCGGATCGAGCCCCTGCTCATCGAGCAGTTCGCGCAGCGCCTCCACGCCGATACGGCTGGGATTGGCCCAGATCAGCGGATCGAGCGGACGGCAGAGCGCCTCGGCAAAGGCGTCCCAGTCATCGACAATGTCGCGATACCGGCTCAGGCTGGAGGCATGAATATCCGCCGGGGTCAAAGTCAGCGCCCTGGAACGGCGCTCGCTCGGTTCTGACATCTGTTTAAACACTGAAGGCTGATCACTAACCACTACTAGCCACTAGAGAGTGTCGTCAAAAGCGCAAGGCTCGAAGGCTAATGAAACGCTGCGCAATGCGTACGAGACTGGCGCCTACACACCTGGTGACGCAGCTCTGGCTGCGTCACCCGCGCGAGGAAGCTCTGCTTCCTGAGACGTCCAAGATGCGTGAGGCAGAGCTTCATCGCTGGGGTCACGAAGCTGGAGCTTCGTGACCCCCCGCCTGTGGAAGCGGCTTTTAGCCGCGAGAACCCCGCGCTGAGGCTGAGAACCCGGTCTCAACGCCTGCCGGCAGGCGCGGTGGCACGCTATTCTGCAAGTGCATCGCTGTCGGCTCGCGGCTGGAAGCCGCTTCCACGGATCTTGCGCTTGGCGTTTGAAGGGAGAGACGGTATCTACCCACTACCCACTACCCACTACCCACTGCCCACCAACCACCGACCACCGACCACTGACCACTAACCACTGACCACTGATTCCTACCGCAAAAGCTGCCGCTGCCGATCAAGCCGGCTGACAAATTCGCCGATGAGACGGCTATAAAGCGCCTCGCCGAGCACCGCGTCCTCGACGCCGGCATCCAGATTGGGATTGTCGTTGACCTCGATCACCACGGGACCGCGCGCGGTCTCCTTGAGATCCACCCCATAGAGTCCGTCGCCGATGAGATCGGCGGCCTTGAGCGCGGTGCGCAGCACGGCCTGGGGCACCGCCTCGATGGACAGGGTCTCGAAGCCGCCTTCCTCGTGCCCGCCGTCGCTTTGGTGTTTGACGATCTGCCAGTGGTCGCGGCTCATGAGGTATTTGCAGGCGTAGAAGGGCTGGCGTCCGAGCACCCCGATGCGCCAGTCGAAGGGCGTGTAGAGATATTCCTGGGCCAGGATGAGATCGGACTCGCGAAACAGCCGCGTGGCGATGCGCGTCAGCCCGGCGCGATCCTCGGCCTTGAAGACCCCGCGCGAGAAGGATCCCTCGGGAATCTTGAGCACCGCCGGATAGCCGATCAGGGTCTCGGCATCGAGCAGATTCTCCTTGCGCAGCACCAGGGTCTTGGGCCGCGGCACGCGATGGGCGGCGAGCAGCTCGGCCAGATAGACCTTGTTGGTGCAGCGCAGGATGGAATCGGGGTCGTCGATCACCACCAGTCCCTCGCTGTCGGCCTTCTTCGCGAAGCGGAAGGTGTGGTGACCAATGCGGGTGGTCTCGCGGATGAAGAGCGCATCGTACTCGGCCAGGCGGCTGTAGTCCTTGCGCTGGATGAGTTCGACATTGACCCCGAGCGTCTTGCCGGCCTTGACGAAGTGCGCGAGCGCGCGCGGATTCGAGGGTGGCAGATCCTCGGACGGATCGTACAGAATGGCCAGATCGTAGCGATAGGACAGGCGCGCGCGCGGCTGGCGCCAGCGCTTGGAGAGATAGCTCTCAAGCGCGCCGAACAGCGCGGCCTCTTCATCGCTGCCCACGGCGGTGAGCGGCAGCGCCTTGATGGCGCCGATGCGCCAGGTGCTCTGACGGCGAAACTCCACGCGCAGAATGGGGCAGCGGAAGGTCTCGAAGATCTGGCGCGCCAGGGGCTGCAGCTCGCGCACCGCGCACTGACCGAAGTGGATGGTCAGCTCATAGGCGGTGGGCGTGAGCGCCGCGTTCTTGCGCCGTCCCAGGGTGCGCTGCACCAGGGCGTCGAGTTCCTCGGTGGAGAGGCTGTAGAGCTCCCGGCTGGAGAGTTCCTGAATGGTGCGCACGGTGGGAATCACCTTGTGTCCGCGCGCCTCGGCCAGCAGCGAACAGTAATAGCCCACCGAGAGATAGCGATATCCCCGGCAGAGATTGATGACGCGCAGATCGCGTCTGCCGGCGTACTCGCCCCCGGCCAGATAGTCGCGCGCGCTCACCACCGGCAGGCGCGGAAAACCGGCCTTCCAGTCGCCCGGCTGTTCAACCAACAACAGATGCTCAGCCACGGGCGCTCACCCGCGACACCAGCACCACCGCCTGAAGACCAACCCGCCCGTAGCGGGCCATGCGACTGAACTCGTCGCGCGCAATGGGCATATCCATCGAATCGAGCGTGCTCTCTCCGTTTTCGCTATCGACATAGGGATCATGGACATAGACGAAATGCTCGTCGAACCCTGTGACCACCACCCAGTGGGGAAACTTCTCCTGATAGATGCGCCAGGAGCTGATCAGCACCAGCGGCACGGCGCCCGCGTCCCAGCGCGCCTCCAGCGCCCCGAGATCGAGCCGGTCGTGATGCACCGCGACGCCCAGCGCGCCGGCCTCGGCGAGCATGTCCTCGTGCACCAGACGCATCACCTCCTTCTTCTCGGGGCTGCGCACCGAGTCGATGAGCGCCACCCCGGTGTCGTTGACAAAGACCTCGGCGGCAAAGCCGCGTCGGTGCGCCGCCAGCGCCAGCCCCAGCGGCGCGCAGCCGCCGTGTCCCGAGGTCATGAAGATGGTGGTCGATTCGCGCCAGATGCGCAGCTCCAGGGTGCGGTTCAGCTCCAGCTCGGGGCGCAGCGACTGCATCGCCATCATGAGCGAGGAGGGGCCGCAGGTGAAATCCAGCGTCTGCTCGTAGAAGGGCACGCGCTTGAGCTCGGGCTTGAGTCCTGGGGCCAGGGTCTTCTCATAGCGCAGCGCCTCCATGTGGTCCTCGTAGTAATCCGAGAGCACCCCGAAGTGGCGATAGCCCTGCCCCTCGAAGAGCGCCTGCGAGGCGTGGTTGTCGCGGCGAATCTCCAGACGCATGTAGGCCCGATCCTGCTCGCGCGCGGCCTGCTCGGCCGCCTCCACCAGCGCCCGCCCGATACCGCGCCCGCGCGCCGCCTCGGCCACCGCGATGGAATAGAGCCGCGCCACCGAGGTGGCGCGGCTGAAGAGCACCAGCACATAGCCAAGCAACTCGCTCGTCTCGCCTTCAATCACCAGGGTCTGCGCCCGCCCGCGGGTGAGCAGATAGCGCAACTGACGGCGGCTGAGCCGGTCGGTCTCGAAGGCCGCCTGTTCCAGACGCCA
>JAFGTZ010000163.1 GCA_016938795.1 Chromatiaceae bacterium
CCGGCGCGATCAGTGGCTCGCGCCATGAGCCCGCCGAGTGCGTCGATCTCGCGCACCAGATGCCCCTTGCCAATGCCGCCAATGGCCGGGTTGCAGCTCATGTTGCCGAGGGTTTCGATGTTGTGCGTCAGCAGCAGGGTACGCGCGCCTAGGCGCGCCGCAGCCAGCGCGGCCTCGCAGCCGGCATGACCGCCGCCCACCACGATGACATCGTAGGATTCGCTCGCGCGCATGATGATGCTCCCGAATGAAAAGAGCAGATACGGGAAAACCGCTTATCCTAACGCATCCCTAAACGAGGTGTGAGTTCTCTGTGATTCGCTGGCCTTTGGCATAGACCCACAGCACGCCAATTGCTTGCAGCTCAGAGCACCGGTCGGGTGATGGCGAACGGAAGGCCGTCGTCAAGCCTCCAGAGAGGGATTTATGTCCGGCCCCCGTGGCCATCACCTAGCCCGGAGCGTATGAGGAAAACCGAAAAACTGATTGGCGTGCGGTATATGTGCTGCCGTCTGTCGTGCGGGTTCTATATGATCTGGCAAGCCGCCAGTATTTTCACTAAGCCTCTGGCACAGTCTCTCCGCGCGAATCCTGACGGTGTGCTGGTCGCGCCACGCGCATCGCTGTACTAGAGCCAACCCCATGCCTGACATCATCGACCTGTCTGATCTGATGCATGCCATCAGTCTGGTTGCCGTGGCCATGATGGCCGCCGCCGGCGTGCTCGAGGCCGGGCGCAAGCGCTTCGATCTCTTCGGCATGGTGGTGGTGGCGGTGGCCGCCGCGCTCGGCGGCGGTTCGCTGCGCGATATGCTGCTCGATCGCCCGGTGTTCTGGGTGGCCGATCAGACCTACCTCATCGCCGCGCTCATTGCCGCCCTGCTCACCTTTTTCCTCGCGCGCCTCTTCACGCTGCCCGCACGGCTCTTTCTCATTCCGGACGCAGTTGGGCTTGCACTCTTCACCATTACCGGTACCAAGGCGGCGCTCGTCTGGGGCGCGCCCTGGCTGGTCGCGAGTTTCATGGGGGTCATTACCGGCGTCATGGGCGGCATTCTGCGCGATGTGCTCTGCAACGAGGAGCCCCTGGTGTTTCAGGGCACCCTCTACGCCACCGCCGCCTGGGCCGGGGCGCTGGTCTTTCTGGGTCTGCTGAGCTGGCCTGTCGATGCCGGTCTGGCGTCCGTGCTGGGCGGTCTCCTCATCTTCGTGGTGCGTGTCGCCGCCATTCGCTGGTCGATCGGGCTGCCGCGCTTTACCGCGCGTTTATAAACAAAAAACGGATTTGCAATAAGCTTAAAAGCATCCTAATCCAGCGCCAGCTCAAACAGCCAGGGCCAGCGCTTACCGGTAACCAGCAAGTGGCGTCGGTCGGCGCGCCAGGCGATGCCGTTGAGC
>JAFGTZ010000164.1 GCA_016938795.1 Chromatiaceae bacterium
AACGCCTCGCGCAGAAAGCGAAACAGCTTGCGGGCGGACTCGGGGCGTCCGCGTTCGGCGTCGCGGCGGGCGGCGCGCACCAGGGCGCGCAACTGCTGGCGATCAACACCGGGGCAGGCGTCGATGAAGTCGGCGAGCGCCTCTTCATCCTCGCCGAGCAGACGCTCGCGCCAGCGCTCGAGTTGATGATGGCGCGCGGTGCGCGCGCGTTCGCGCTCCTCGGATGCGTCCATGAGCGCATGCACCGCCTCCATGTCCTCGCGCTGCAAGAGGTTGGCGATGCGTTTCCAGTGACGCTTGCGCGCACGCAGGTCTTTAATGCGCGGGGTCTCGTCGAGCGCCGCCCAGGTGGCCTCGCTGAGCTTCAGGCGTTCGAGTTCGGCGCGCGGCATGGCGGCCAGACGCTCGGCCAGCGCCTGGAGCGCGAGCTTCTCGCGCTTGATCTGGCTCTTGCTCGGCCCCTCGGGGAGGTCGTCGTCCTCGGGCGGCGTCTCATCCTCCTCGGGCAGGACGAGGGGGCCGTGGACATAGACACATTCCATTTCCTCCTCGTCATCGTCGAAATCGTCGTGTGCGTCGTGCTGCATGCTTCAATCCTGGCTAAGATCCGCGCCCTCGGTCGCGGGCGTGCTGGCCGGGTGCAGATGGTCGATGATGAGTTGAACCGAGCGCCGGCCCCGAAACTGGTTGACATCCAGACGATAGACCAGATGCACCCAGCCTGCCGCCTCGGGCAGTTGTTCGCCGAGACGAAAGCCAATGCCCTCCAGCTCCTCGCCCGTGGGCAGGCGCAAACGCAGCTTCAGATGCGTCTCGCCCACCAGGCGCGCCTCGGCCACCGCGAAGCGGCCATCAAAACGCGGCTCGGGAAAATCCTTGCCCCAGGGGCCGGCGAGCCGCAGCGCCTCGGCGCTCTCCAGGGTGAGCAGATGGGGCGGCAGTTCGCCATCGCTCGTGAGTTCGGGCTGGGGCGGTAAGGCGCCAAGCTCGGCCTCGACCGCCTGTTCGAAGGCGGCCCGAAAGGGCTCGAAGCACTCGACGCGCAGGCTCAGCCCGGCGGCCATGGCATGACCCCCGAAGCGCTCGATCAGGCCGGGATGGGCATGATCAACCCGGGCCAGCGCATCGCGCAGATGCAGCCCCTCGATGGAGCGCGCCGAGCCGCGCAGATCGCCCGCCTCGCCCGGTGCAAAGACGATGACCGGGCGATGGTAGCGCTCGCGCAGCCGCGCCGCGACGATGCCCGAGACGCCCTGATGCCAGTCCTCGCCGAACAGACAGAGCGCGGCGGGCAGGCGCTCGCCGTCGAGCTGGCGCTCGCGCAGCCAGGCCTCGGCCTCGGCCTTGATGTCGTCCTCGACCGCGCGACGCTGGCTGTTGAGGTCGTGGAGCCGGGTCGCGAGTTCGCGCGCGTGCGCGGCCTCGGCGGTGGTCAGGCACTCGACCCCGAGCGACATCTCCTCCAGCCGCCCCGCCGCATTGAGCCGGGGCGCGGCATAAAAGGCCAGATCGGCGGCGGTGGCGCGCGCCGGATCGCGCCCAGCCACCTCCAGCAGGGCGCGCACCCCGGGCGAACACTGGCCGGCGCGGATGCGGCGCAGCCCCTGCTCGACCAGGATGCGGTTGTTGCGATCGAGCCTGACCACATCGGCCACGGTGCCGAGCGCCACCAGATCGAGCAGCTCGGCCAGATTGGGCTCGGGGCGC
>JAFGTZ010000165.1 GCA_016938795.1 Chromatiaceae bacterium
GCGAATATCCTCAAGCTTGGCCGCCGTGTCCTGCACCAGCAGGGTATTGGTGCGGGTATCGACCGTAACATTGCCGCGCTCGGGTGTGAGCAGCTGGTTGTCGGCGGTTTTGAGGAGGGCCGCAATGTCGCCGGCCTTGGCGTAGTTGACCTGAATGAACTCGGTGCGCAGCGGGGCCAGCTCCTCGACCTGTTGCAGCGACTCCATTTCGAGCTTTTCCTGCGCCGCCAGCTCGGCGGTAGGGGCCACCAGAATGATGTTGCCATCCTGGCGCATGGAGAGCCCCTTGGTCTTGAGGATGATGTCGAGCGCCTGATCCCAGGGCACGTTCTTCAGGCGCAGCGTGATGCTGCCGCGCACCGTGTCGCTCGCCACCATGTTGATATCGGTGAAGTCGGCCAGCACCTGAAGCACCGCGCGCACGTCGATATCCTGGAAGTTCAGCGACAGACGCTCGCCGTCATAGACGATCTTCTCGCGCGCCAGGCGCTCCTTCTCGGCCGGGGTAAGCGGGCGAAAATCGAGCGTCAGCAGATCGTCCGTCTGATAGGCCATGTAGTCATAATCGCCCTGGGTCGCAACGGCGAGTTCAACGTTGCGACCCTTGGGGCGCGACTCGACCGTCAGCACCGGGGTGGCGAAATCCACCACGTCGAGCCGGCGGAAAAGACGCTGCGGCAGGGACGTCTCATGCAGTTCGACCAGCACACGCTGACCCTGTTCGACGATGGTGGCGCGCGTCTCGGCGCTCGGCAGTCGAATCAGCACCCGGCCCTCGCCACTGGCGCCGCGGCGAAAATCCACATCACGCACCGCTGGCGCGGCGCTGGCCACCGCCTGTCCGCCGCGCTGGGTGCTGAGGGCCCAGGCGGGGGCGCTGGCCTGGGTACGTGCGCCCGGGGTTCCGGGGGTGGTTGAGGTGGCCGCAACGGGAGTCGGGGCGGGAGGCATACCGCCGATCTGATGGGTTTCGATATCAATGAGTACCCGGTTGCCCTGACTCACGATTTCATAAGGAACCGCGTCGGTGAGATTCACCACCACGCGCGTGCGATCCTGCGCCTCGACCGCGACCAGGCTATGCACGGCGCCAACGCCGATGGGAACTGACTTGGTGTCGAGCGCATTGCTCACACCCGGGAAATCGAGCGCGATTCGGGCGGGCGATTCGGTCGAGAAATTCTCGGGCAGCCCGGCGGGCTCCGACAGAAGCAACTGAATCTCGACCCGGTTGCCCGGCATGGCCGCAAACTGCACATCGCGCAGCTCGTTTGCCAGGCTGGCGGCGGCAGGCCCAAACAGCAGGGCCATGGCGATCAGCCGCGCGAGTGACCTGGGGGCGGGGCGGTGTTGAGGCAGGATAGTCATCTCAGGTCCCTCCACGGATTATTCGGTCAATGCCAGGGTTGCCGTGCGATCACGCCATTTCCCCGAGGGGTCGAGCACCACCTCGGTCAGCTCGATGGCGGTATCGTCGATGCGCACAATCAGGCCATGGTTCAGTCCCATGTAGTTACCAACCTGTACGCGATGCAGCAGGCCATCCTGGGTTCGCACCAGCCCCCAGCGACTATCGTCCTGTTCCAGCGTGCCGACCATGCGCAAGGCATCGAGCGAGTAGGCCTCGAGCGGCTCCTTGGGGCGATTTGGATCGGGGGCGAGTTCGTCAACCTCTTCCTCGACCAGCTGCGAGGGTTCGGGCTCTGAGCGGACATCGGACACGAAGGGATCGCGCCGGTTGGCAGGCTCGAACACAAAGGTCTCGACAGGCTTGAGCTCGGGCAGCGGCTCGATGGGCTTGGGCGGACGCGCGAGAACCTGACGGATGTAGGCCTCAAGGTCGGAGTTGTCGCGCGTTCCGCAGCCGCCCATGGAGAGCGCCAGCGGGGCGAGGAAGAGTGCTGCAATCAAGCGCGGGCGCGGGATCATTGCGCACCCCCTTCGTCGAGATAGCGATAGGTCTTGACAACTGCATCGAGCGCAAGCCGCGCATCGGCCTTGCCCTCGCCCTTGCCACCCGGCTCGGCGATCTTGATGTCATGCACGGTGACAATGCGCGGCAGGGCCGCAAGACCACTGACAAAGCGTCCGAAGTCGTGATAGGAGCCGTTGACCCGCACGCGGATAGGCAGTTCGGCATAGAAATCTTTCTTGTTTTCGCCCTGCGGCTCAAAACGCTCGAACTCCAGCCCGTTGGCAAGCCCCGTCTGCGACACATCGACAAGCAGGGCCGCCACCTCGGTGCGATTGGGCAACTGGCGCAACATGGCGCCGAAGGATTCGCGCATCTCCTCGATCTGCTGCTTGTAGGCATCGAGGTTGGCCGCGCGCTCCTGCTTTTTCTCGAACTCGGCGCGCAGGCGTGGTTCCTCGACCTCCACCTGCTTGAGATCGAGCAGCTGCTGCTTGGTGTCGAGATAATAGGTTGCCCCCCAGATGAGTGCGCAACCGAGCAACACGGCAGCAATCTTGACCGGCAGCGGCCAGTCACCGATGTTGTTCAAGTCAAGCTGATTGAGTTCGTTCAGATCCATGCGCTCACCTCAGGGTAGGATCGCCAGGCGCGGGTGGAGGGCTCGGCAGGCATCATCCCGAGGCCTTCGCTTGCTCGGGCTTGGGCCTGACCTGATCGAAGGAAAGTCGGAAATGGCTCAGTCCGGTTGAGGTCTTTTCCTTGTTCTCGATCAGCATGAGGCGCGGGCGATCGACCCAGGCCGCTGCTTCGATATTGCGCATCAGGGCCGAGACGCGGGCGTTCGATTGGGCTCGGCCCTCGATGGTGATCGAGCGTCCGTTGTGATCGACCCGGGTGAGATAGACGCCCGCCGGAATGGTCGCCACCAGCTCATCGAACAGATGCACCACCTCGGGGCGGCTTTCCTGAAGATTCTGGATGACATTCATCCGGGTGATGAGATCGGCCTTCATCTTTTCGAGCGCCTCAATCTCCTTAATGGTGCGATTGAGCTGGGCAATCTCGTTCTTGAGCCGCTGGTTGCGCTGCTGCTGCGAGTCGATGCGCTGCGCGAAATGGGTGTGAACGGCAAAGGAGACGGCCAGGGCCGCCGCAAGCCCGATGCCGGCGCCGATGGCGAATTCGGTTTTGCGCTGCTGGCGCGCCGCCTCGCGCCAGGGCAGAAGATTGATACGCGCCATGCTAGTCAAACCCCCGTAGCGCCAGCCCAAGCGCAACCATCATGCCCGGCGCCTCGCGCATCAATTCCTGCGAGTTCAGCCCGGAGGCAATCGCCATGTGGGTGAAGGGATTGGCGACCAGCGTGGGGACGCGAATGCGCTCGGTCACCAGCTGATCGAGTTTGGGAAGACTCGCCGGCCCCCCGGCGAGCAGGATGAGATCGACCTTGCTGAAGCTCGATCCCGAGTAGAAAAACTGAAGTCCGCGACCAACCTGTTGCGCCAGCGCTTCCTTAAAGGGCGTAAGCACTGTTCCTTCGTAGCCATCAGCCACATCGCCGTCGCGAATGCGCTGCGTCGCCTGCTCGCGCGAGAAACCATAGCGCCGCTGCACCTCGTCCTTGAGCTGCTGGCCGCCAAAATTCTGTTCGCGGGTGTAGACGATGCGCCCCTCGTGCAGGACGTGCAGAGTCGTGCTGGTCGAGCCGATATCAACCACGGCGACCGTGTTGGCCTCCACGGACTCGGCCTCGCGGAGGATCTCGAGCAACAGATTGGTCGCGTTTTCCATGGCGTAGGCCTCGATATCGACCACGGCGGCGGTGAGTCCGGCAATCTCCAGCGCGCCGACCCGATCATCGACATTCTCGCGCCGCGAGGCGGCCAGCAGCACATCGACCATGCCCGGGTTGTTTTCAGAGGGGCCGAGCACGTTGAAATCAATGCTGACCTCCTCAAGCGGATAGGGCACGTATTGATCCGCCTCCAGCTCGATCTGAGCCTCCAGCTCGGAATCGCTCAGCCCCGAGGGCATGGCGATGGTCTTGGTAATGACCGCCGAGCCAGCCACGGCCACCGCCGCGCGGCGCGCCTTGCTCGCCGAGCGTTGCAGGGCGCGCCCGATAGCGAGGCCCACGGCCTCGCCATCGGCGATTTTTTTCTCGCTCATGGCGTTAAGCGGCAAGGGCTCGATGGCGAAATGCTCGACCCGATAGCCCGACTTACCCGCGCCGCGCGCGAGTTCAAGCTGCTTCACGGCGGTCGAGCCGATGTCGATCCCGATAAGCGGACTGTGCCCGCGCTTTAACCCGAACATGGTTGTCTCACTAAAGTCACGCTGATCAATCCTGTTGAGGGCGACCGAGCTGATGCGGTTTCCGCGCGATGGAGTCCAAGAATATCAAGATTCTGGACATCCGCACGGGATTCATCACGACCATGCGATACTTCACGCCCTGGATTATAACCTTCATTCAGTCGCGCGCATGTTTCTTTTTGGCAACATTTGGTCAAAAAGGTACTAAGCAAAGCCGCTTCGCAAGCGATTGTGAACTGTGATCTTTGTCACAGTTTTAGTGTGTCACGACCCGAGGTCGAGGTCGAGTCCTCCAGCGCAGGGGCGATGAGGACCATGATCCGTTCCAGGGCGCCGCGATGCCGCTCAACCGTTTGACGCGCGCGCATGCCTGCCGCTTGACGGCTAGACGTGTCTTCCAGCCAGTGCCGCATGCTGTCGGCCAGTGTTCGGGGGCTGGACACTCGCACGGCCCCGCCCGCCTCGATGAGGGCGGCGCTAATGGCCGTGAAGTTGAAGGTGTGCGGCCCGAGCGCGAGCGGCACGGATGCGGCGGCGGCCTCGAGCGGATTTTGCCCGCCTCGGGGCGCCAGCGTGCCGCCGATGAAGGCCGCGTCGGAGGCAGCGATGAGCAGCGGCAGCTCGCCCATGGTATCGCCGAGATAGACCGCGATATCCGGTGTACAGGGCTCGTCAAGCCGGCGTCGGGCAAGCTTCAGCCCGGCATCCTTCACCAGACGGGCCACCGGATCGAAGCGTTCGGGATGACGCGGCACCAACACCAGCAACGCCTCGGGCAGGTGCGCCCGGATCAGCCGGTGCGCCTCCAGTATCCGCGCCTCCTCGCCCTCGCGGGTGCTGGCGGCAATCCAGACCGGGCGACCCTGGCCCCAGGCCCGACGCATCGCGGCGGCGCGCGCGGGCAGATCCGCTGGAGGCTCCACGTCGAATTTCAGGCTCCCAGTCACCTGCGCTCGCTCGGGATCGGCCCCGAGGGCGATGAAACGCTCGGCATCGGCCTCGCTTTGCGCGGCAATCCAGGCAAAACGCCGCAGGGTTTCGCGCGTGAAGCGCCCAAGGCGCGCATAACCCCGGGCCGAACGCGCCGAGAGCCGCGCGTTCACCAAGCCAACCGGAATGTGGCGCTGCGCGCAGCAGGCGAGCAGATTCGGCCAGATCTCGGTTTCCATCACCAGCACCAGACGCGGGCGGGCGGCATCGAGAAAACGCGCCATGAACGCGGGCAGATCGTAGGGACAATAACGCTGCGTCACACGCTCGCCGAAGCGCGCACGCACCCGCTCGGCCCCGGTTGGTGTGGTGGTGGTCACCAGCACCCGGCACGGCGGATCGCGCGCCAGCAGCCGCTCGATCAGGGGCACGGCGGCCTGCGCCTCGCCCACCGAGACGGCATGCACCCAGACATCGACCTCGGGCAGCGATGCGCGCGCCAGGCGCTCGCCAATACGCTCGCGATAGGCCGGTGCGCGCCGCGCCCGCCAGTACAGCCGCGCCAGCGCGAACGGCAAGGCGAGACGCAAGAGCAGGCTGTAGAGCGCGCGCCTCATGGACGGTTTTGGGCGGTGCGGAACTGTTCGAGCGCCGCGTTCAAGTCCTGAAAGAGCGCGATCATGCGTGTGGCGCTCGCCTCGGTGCCGCGCGCATGATCAAGCGAGTCGCGCGTGAGGGTGCTGATGTCGAGAATATCGCGCGCCACCGCCTGATTGGTGGCGGCGAGTTCCTCAGCGGCGATGGCAATCTGATCGATGTCGCTCCCAACCGCCTCGGCCCCGGCAAGAATCTCATCGAGCGCGCTGGCCGAGCGGGCGGCCTGGTCGCTGCCCTGCTCAGCCTGACGCGCGCCCTGCTGCATCGACTCCACGGCCTGGCTGGTTTCTTGCTGGATAGCGCTAATCATGGCGGCGATTTCGCGCGTCGAGCTGTTGGTGCGCTGGGCAAGTGCGCGCACCTCATCGGCCACCACAGCAAAGCCCCGGCCATGTTCGCCGGCGCGCGCGGCCTCGATAGCGGCGTTAAGCGCGAGCAGATTGGTCTGATCGGCGATTTCCTGAATCACATCGACAATGGCGCCAATCTCATCGGAACGCGCGCCGAGTCCACGCACCTGTTCGGCCGAGGCGCTCACGCGCTCGGCAACCGCATGCATGGTCTCGATGCTCTGGCGCACCACCGCGCGCCCCTCGCTGGCGCTGTGCCGTGCCTGGCGTGAGCGCTCGGCGGCCTGCTGACAGTTCTCGGCGATACTCTGCGTGGTGGCACTCATTTGCTCGCTGGCGCTGGCCACGCTGGTGCTTTGATTGGCAGTCTGATCAATGCGCGCAAGCGCCTCGGCAGCGTCTCGTTCAAGCGTCGAGGCAACGTGCAGCGCCTCACTGCCCTGCTGGCGCGAACGCTCGATCAGTGTGGCGATGGTCGAGACAAAGGTGTTGAAGGCCTGGGTGATCTGGCCGAATTCATGGCGTTCGGCGATATCGAGACGCTGATCGAGATTGCCGCCGCCTTCGCCCAAGGCGCCGAGCGCGCGAAGCAGTTGCCCGAGCGGGCGGGTGATGGAGCGCACGATGGCGAGCAGGATCAGGGTGAGCAGCGCGACATAGAGCGGCAGCGCCGTATAGAGCATGGTGCGCAGACGCTCGAACTCATGGCGGGCTTGGGCTTCGGCCTCGACATAGCCCTGGGTAACGCGTTCGTTCAGGGCGCTGAAATAGCGGCGCGATTCCTCCGCCGGCGGTGTCGCCTCGACACGGTAGCGCGCGTGGAAGCTGTGTCGTTCCGCAGCGGGCAAGGCGCGCATCTCGCGCATCAGTTCCAGTACCTTGGCAATAAAGGCCTGGGTGGTGCGCTGACTGTTTTCGGCAAGTTCGCGCGCGCGCGCATCATCGAGCGTGGCGGGCAAGGCCGCGAAGGATTCGGTGATTGAGCCGGCTACTTCCTCAATCCGCTTGAAGTCGCGCTCATAGTCTGAGCCCAGCATCAGATTGCGCGAGAGGCGGCTGATCATGTTGAGATCGGCCGTGATGCTCTGGGTCAGAATGCGCGCGCGCGCCTCCTTCTCAAACACCTGCACATTGGTGCGCTCCAGCCCATTGAGCAGGACGAGCACACTGATGCCAAGCGCGAGCGTGAAGCCAAGCGCTAGGGCATAAATCAGATAGAGACGATGCGAAACCTTGAGACGGGAAAAGGGATTCATTGTTTTGTCCTTCTTGTGAATATCCAAACGCAAGTGATGCTCATCGCACATCAGTTTTTCGGTTTTTCTCATGCGCTCCGGGCTGGCTGATGGCCACGGGGGCCGCCGTGAATCCATCCCTGGAGGCTTGGCTGCGGCATCCCTGCCGCTGACACCCCCGCGTCCATCTCTCAGCCCTCACCGAAAAATCCATCTGTGATTGATATATCCAGTCATCTGTCTGAGTCGGTGCGAATCCGCTGAATCAGCCCACTGGTCGAATGCCCGGGCAGAAAATCGAGCACCCGCACCTCACCGCCGGCGGCGCGCACGCACTGGCCCCCGGCGATGTCCTCGGGGCGATAGTCGCCGCCCTTGACCAGGATGTCGGGACGCACCCGGCAGATGAGGCGCTCGGGCGTGTCCTCACCGAAGGCACAGACCCAGTCCACCGAGGCCAGCGCGGCGAGCACCGATAAACGCGACTCCAGCGGATTGACCGGGCGCTCGGCGCCCTTGAGCCGGCGCACCGAGGCATCGTCGTTCACCGCCACCACCAGCCGATCACCAAGCGCCCGGGCCGCGCGCAGATAGGCCACATGGCCCGCGTGCAGGATGTCGAAACAGCCGTTGGTCATGACCACCCGCTCGCCGCGCGCGCGCGCCTGCTCAACCGC
>JAFGTZ010000166.1 GCA_016938795.1 Chromatiaceae bacterium
CCTGAGTCATGCAGTTTTTTGCTGAGTATGTTGATCGGCGGCGGTCATGTTGACGACTGCATCGCGTTCGGGATTGAGCGTGACCGCACCGATGTGCGACCAGTCCCGCGTGTTGCCGGACCAGCGTGCCGGGTTGCGTTGTTTGGCCTGGGTGTACAGCGCGTGGCGAGCCGCCAGGATGGCCTGGTCTTCACCAGCATGGCGCTGTTGCGGGCTGACGTAGCCGATGCCGCTGTGGCGATGATCGACGTTGTACCAATGCACGAACTCCGCAGCCCAGGCCCTGGCCTGCTCCAGGCTGGCGAAGCCCTTGGCGGGGAACTCGGGTCGGTACTTGGCCGTGCGGAACAGTGACTCGGCATAGGCGTTGTCGTCGCTGACGCGAGGCCGCGAGTAAGACGGTTTGACGCCCAGCCACTGCAGCATGGCCAGCACCGTCGTGGCCTTGAGGGTGGAGCCGTTATCGCCGTGAAGCACGGGCTTGGCCTCCAGGGTGGCGATGCGCTCGGCCAGCGCGGTGCGGCGCACCAGGTGCACAGCATGGTCGGCGTCGTCACTGTCGTGCACCTCGGCGCCCACGATCTTGCGGCTGTACAGATCGAGGATCAGGTACAGGTGGAACCAGCGGCCCAGCACGTTGGCCGGCAGGTAGGTCATGTCCCAGCACCAGACCTGGGCGGGTGCCGTGGCGATGTGGGTGGTGGGCGGCCGCGTCGGCCTGGGCGCCTTGGCGCGGCCACGGCGGGCGTTCTGCCCATGCGCACGCAGCACGCGGGCCATGCTGGACTCGCTGCCCAGGTACAGGCCCTCGTCGGCCAACATCGGCACGATGCGCGCTGGCGGAACCGAGGCGAAGCGCGGCGCGTTGGCGACCGCCAGCAGCGCAGCGCGCTCGGCCGGGCTCAGAGCGTGGCGCGGTGTGGGGCGCACCGCCCGCGGCCTGCCATCGCCCGCTGTGAGGCCGTCCTGGGCCTTCCAGCGCTGCAGGGTGCGCACATCGATGCCCACGATCTCGCAGGCCGGCTGCAGCCGCGCGCCTGCGCCGTGGGCGATGTCGATGTCGTGGGCCAGGGCTTGGCGATCTTCGAGGGCGATCATGCGTCCTCGCCCGTGTTGAAGATCGCCGCAACTTTTTTTGAGAGCACCAGCAGCGCTGCCGTCTCGGCCAGAGCGCGGTCCTTGCGCAGCAGGTCGCGCTCGAGTTCCTTGATGCGCTTCGCAGAGGCGCGCG